>JAHEZG010000021.1:0-14385 GCA_023251195.1 Chitinophagaceae bacterium
CCATGCCCGAAGCACGAAGCCCATATTACTCCGTTTTCATCAGCCAATATTCTGTCAATCATATTGCCGGGCAGGCTGTTTGAATTTCCGGGTTCATGAATGTATTGTGCCAATTCACCCGTAGATAAGTTATAATGTATAATGCCCATTTGTGATGTTGCCATCCACACTCCTCCGGTATTATCTGCCGTGCAGCCCAATATCATTCTGTCAGTCAATGCTTGTTCGGGAATCCTTTTATTTACATAAACTAATTGCTCTGCGCCTGTACAGATATTAATGATGTTAATGAAACCAGTTTGAGAGCGAATAATTACCAACGAATCGTTAAGTGGAAGATAGAATTGAAAAGCATAATCAAAATTCCCTTTGTGCTTTAAATCAAATTGCCATTCAAAAGCTCTTGAAACGGAATTAAAACGAAATACACTTTTCTTATTAAAGAAATAAAAATCGTTACCGGTAAAAAAAACATCTGCATAGGTTGAAGTGTCTTCAATTCCTTTACTATCCAGAATTTTTACTTCCGAAATCGTTTTCGATTTTTCATTCATAAACAGTAAGTGTGGCTTTCCAATTGAATTGGTTGTAATCAGCACACCTTTATCAGCCGAGGCTATAACCCTCCAGTCTTTGGGCTCAATAGGAAAGGGAAGTGCAAAGCGTTGAGTACCGGCTTTGCTTATTTTGAAAACTGAAAATTTGCTTAATGCCCAGTAATAGTCGCTGATGCCTTTTACTTCGTAAATGCGAAAAAGGTCTAAGGTATCACCAAAAGGTAACTTAAAAGTAAATGATTCTGTTGCCGGATCGTACTTACAAAACCTCCCCGGTGTTTCAAAATAAACATCTCCGTATTGTGGAAATGCTCCATACCATGCTACATCAGTGGGTAAGCTGGTGCTGTCATCAGGATTGTGACGGAATACTTTAAAGTTATACCCATCGAACCGGGCAACGCCTTCTTCACTTGTAAGCCATAAGTAACCTGTTGTGTCTTTATAAATGCCGCTGATGGTGCCTGATGGCAGCCCCTGTTCCTGGGTGTAATTGGTGAAGGTGTATTTCTGCTGCGAGAAAGCTGCGCTTACAGTTAAAAGTGAAAAACTAAAAGTTAATAGCTTCTTCATAAAATATTTGCCCAAAGTAGTTTTTGGCTCTTAATTAATAAAGGTGTGTTTTATGTGTTGGCTTTTCTGCCTCGGCTCCCATACTCATGAAACAAAACATTCTTAACTAAACTTCTTAAATATCAGTTTCAGATAATTGATCGAAGCATCCAACTCATCAGCACTCCAATCTTTTTTTACTAACTGCAAAAAGTCTTTCAGTGCTTTATCAATTAGTGCTTCGCCGTTTTGTTCGGCTTTCGGTGTAACAGTTTCTTCCGGCTTCGGTTTTTTGTTTTCATCTTCCTGCACCGATACACCTTGCTTAATCAACTGCTTGCTGATTTTAAAACCCGCCATCATCAGCGCATCTTCAATGTAAAACCGGTTAAGCGATTTCTCTTCGGTTTTTAAAATGCGCTCTGCTAAAATTTCTATCGGTTTCCAAACTTCCGGTTTCTGCAACTCTTCAAAAATCTGCAGAATAATTTGTGAAGGATAATCATCGGCATGATTGGGCAATTGGTGTTTCAAAAACTTTTGCAGCTTGTCAATATATCCTGCATCCTGTCCCGGAATTTCCAATTCACTGATATTCGTAATGCTTTTATCATTTTCAAAATAGTTTTCGGCACACGAACCGGCACAATAAATCTTCATCAGGTTTTTAGCCACCGCAATTGCCTTGCTGGTATTTGCTTTAATAATCGCTTGTTCCTTCCCGCTGAAAATGGCTTGAATAAATTCGAGGTCGTTGTAGCCGTTTAGTTTCGAGGTGCCCGTTCCCGAATCAGAATCAGAAAGTGTTACACCTTCACAACCATACGCGCATTGATACGCAAATACAATTCGTCCGCTTTCGTGATAAGCGCATAATTTAAAAATCTCGTCATTCATAACTTTATCTTTTAAATTTTATCTGCTAAAAATAATATTCTAAACCATTCCTTCGTCCTCAGCAATTACTATTGGTTTTTAATAAGTCCTTTTATTTTTACCAGCAGGAATCATCCATCAGAAAAATAGTAAAATAAAATGGCCACAGAACTTACCGAACTGAAACAACACACGCGACAAACATTTGTTAAACCAGCAGTAAAGGAAATTGCAATCACTACACAAATAATTGATGCTATTTTTAATTTTTATCCCAAGGAGTGTTATTGCCTCGCAGGTTATCTTGATACAAGCGATCAGTTCTGGAAAGTGAATTATCACTTTGATTTATTAGTAACGAAGATTGATGAGTTTCTGGAAATAAAAGATTTAGATCAGAAATATTACAACGCAGCAAAGGCAATTGAAAATGTATTGTTTCAAAACACACCCATTCCGCTCACAGGTTATATGTTAGATTCGAAGGTTGGACAAACAAAAGATTTGAGTACCAACGAACAGATTATTGCCCGGCATAAACTTATCAAACAATCGAAGATTGATTTCAAATCGGTGATTACAAAATCAAAAGTTGTAACAGCTGCTAAAGAATCAAACCCACCTAAAGCGGAGAAAATGTGGTGGCTCGCAGTGGCACCATTAGCAGCGCCGGGCACCAGTCTGCACGGCACAGGTTATGCGCTCGACATTGCCGGAAATAATTTAGAAACCACTCGCATAAGCAAAGCGCTTGGTGCCTCATTGGTTTTCAACGAAGCATCGCATGTGCATGTCGAATTTAAAAACTGGAAAGACCTGCTTTAGTTTGTTGATGGTAATTTAAAGTGCAATTTATTTTCATTGTTAATTTCATCGCATCATAAAATCATAAAACAATAAATGAGTTCAGCAGCAAATTATATTTTATTGGATGCCGCCCGCATGTCGGATGAAATTGATAAAGCGCTCGAGTTTAACAAATCAGGTCAATCACTTTATACAGGCAAGAGTGAGAAAATGCTTGCTTCATTTTCACCCTACTTATTCGGTTTTGAAAAAGAATCTGCATTTGCAAAATGGAATGCAGAAAACGGATGGGGAAATTCATGGGGAGTTTATATTTTATGCTTTAACGACTTTGAAATTTTACACAAGCATTTTCGAAAATTTATTTTGGTGAAAACGGAGGAAGGAGAGGAATTATATTTTCGTTTTTATGATCCGCGTGTGTTGCGCATTTTTCTTCCAACCTGCGATGAAGATCAACTGAAAGAATTTTTCGGACCCGTGAAAGCTTATCTGATGGAAGATGAAGACCCTGCTTTTGGATTAGTGTTTACTTTGAAGGATGCAAAAGAATTAATTACACAAAGAGTTTCGAAAAACGATTTTGATAAAGCGCTCCAACAGGGATTGGAAGTAATAAAAGTTCAACCTGCAATTGCCAAAGAAAAAGTTGCTTCTTCTGAAAATAAAAAAGACAAACCATCCGGAAATAAAGGAAGGTTTTCAATCATTGATTAATGAAATTATTTTTAAAACAAATGATTAAGACTGAGAGAAGGAGATAAGCAAGTTTTTTTATCAGGAGCAAAAAAAATATTTTCTGGATACTGGTTTGAGTTACAAATCATGATTCACTGCAATGCATAAACAAATCAGGATAGACTATTAAAGATCCGCGAAAGTTCGCATGTTATTGCAGAGTGATTCCCTTTTGCGCATGAATCAGGAAGTAGTATTCGACGAGAGAACAGAGTTTAATTCTAGGCTGATAAAGAAATGAAATCCTGGATTCACATGTTTGCGATGAGTGTAGTAAAATACAAAGGAGAATTAAGAGATTATCACTTGAACTTACAAAAGATTAAAATACTTAAAAAAAATTAAAATGAAAAAATTTAATCTCATCGCTTTTCACATCATTCATTTTTTCGATAGCCGTTAATCTTATTCACAAGATTGCCTATGGAGTCATACATTATTTAATTTTTTGTGAAGACAAATTGCCCGAGCTTGTTGAAGTGCGGTTCGACGCTTTTTTGCGCTTAACCTTTACACACTTGTCGACAGGCTCAGAGTGACTGCATTTTATTCTTTCACAAATTTCCTCACCTCCACACTTCCATCATTCATATAAACTTGTACAAAATAAATTCCGGACGAAAACAATTGACAATGGATAATGGATAATTGAGAATGTGCTTGCTCTTGATAAATTATTCTTCCCGTCACATCATAAATCGCAATTGCATTAATTGTGAATTGTCCATTATCAAACGGCAGTTCACGAACACCATTAAGAGGAGATGAGTGAGTAATTATCAATTTGTCATTTGCGGGGTTTGGATAAAGAGAAAATGAATTTGCGGAACTAAAATCATTAGTGCCTTCGGCGGGCACACTGAAATAACTTTGAACCATGGTGGGTAAACCATATTCACAGATACTACCATTTAAGAAAACAGCCGAATCGTTGAAAGAAACTAAAGCTGCTGCACTATCAGGGTTGCTGATGGAGCCTAGGTAACCCGAGTTTGGAATAGCAACATATATTTTACGGTCGGGTCCCACCTGCAGAGCAGCAAAGTAGAGTGGTGGTATGGTTGTACCAACCAATACCCTCGAAGCGCTGATTAATGAATCAGAACCAACAGTTAAATCAAATTGCCAGAGCGAACCGGGGGCAATTTCATTATCAGCCACATACAGTTTGTCACCTTTGGGAGAGAATTCAATACCGTAGGCGTGCGGAATATTAATTAAAGTAATGGGGTGACTTACAATACCTGTTACATTATCAAAATCCAATACCTCGGCATACGAACTAAACCACACTGCCTGAGCTAAATGATGTCCGTCGGGAGAAACTTTAAGATAGCCGATGCAATTTTCAGGATTCATACCTACACTGGTTCCTGCAGCACTTTTTACAGGCAATGATTCGAGTCCCGCAGTAGTTATTTTCCAGGTATAAAAAGTATCGTTTGCATCGTGTGTTACCACCCACATATCAATACCATTGGCTGCAACTACTGCCGTTATTTTTTCGGATGCGGGAGTTAGCAGCGGAATATTTTTCTGAGTTGTTACATCTCCGTTTCCACCATCAAGTGTCATGTCCACCATTGAATAACGAAGCCCGGCAGGATCCATCAGATCAGGTACTGTAAAAACATAATACAGATTGTGATTTTCAGGATAAGGAACGATGACACCCGATTGGGTAGAATTAAATGCACCCAGTAAGCCGCTACCATTTGGCATTACCACATTGTTTCGGTTCCAGACAGAACTGCCATCGGTATAAAACAATACATTTCCTGTTGTATCACTGATCGAAGCGCATCCTTCAATAGTGTTCATAGCGCTTCCTGTAAATGCCACGGGTGTTCCGGTATCAAAACTTATTGCAGCAAGATTACCGAAGAACCAGTTGTAGCCTTGTTGTGCATTTGCCGGAATATCCTGCAATATGAAACTGACTGTAACAATCAAGACAAGTATAAGCTTTTTCATAACCGCTCTGTTTATTCTTTCAAATATAAACGGAATAATTTAACACCCCCTGCACCCATAATGATGATAAGAGAAGAAATAAATTCAGAAGGCAAATCTAAAGGACACTCAGGGAGATAAAGAAGATTTTTAGTTTTGTTAACTACAATCCTTTGGCGACAGTACTAACTCCAAACTGACTACAGGAAATGAACCGACAAATACAGTTCTATGAACAAAAGCGATTTTGAAAACAAAAGTCTTGTATTAATTATTCTCATTGGGTATAGTTTAAATTTAATATGCACTTCAATTGGCTATCTATTTAATTATGGTTTGAGTAATGAATTACTACATTATCAGATTGCAAATGCTTTCGCAATTTCAGCATCGGTGATGGCTGCCAGGTACACAGGATTGCGAGGACAACATGTATCCGCATCAGCATATATTTTACTCGGCATTGCACATGGAATTTCATTGGCATCCTTAGGTAGAACTGCAATAAATGCCGACAGGGGGATAATGATAGCTATACCAATGATTCCATCATTCATTTTTATGTTTTGGTGCAATCTTTATCCTGTGTGGTTGCGTATAGCAGGATTAGTTCCAAGTATTCTTTTTTTATTAGTGTTTATAAATGTTCAATCAGGTGAATCATATTTTGGCCGGGCATTATCTTCAGGGTACGCTACACTCCAAATCATTGAAGTAGTTTGGGGAATTTATCTTTTCAAAGACTGGAAAAAAATTAAACAACAATAATAATGTCGCAAAACATCTACAAAACAATCGGATATTTATTAATTGCCGGTGCAATTGCTTTATTTATCCCTTACACTATTCTGACAATAATTTTTGAATACCCTCTTATTCTAAGGCAAGACACAACAACGATTCTAACAAAATTTCATGAAGGTGGAAGCACATTGATTTGGATATGGTTTGCTTTTGCCATCACAGGTATTCCTTTATTACCAGCATATATTTTGTTAGGTCAGAAATTAGAAAATAAAACTTCGTTGGTTCGTGTTGCCACGAATATTGGTGTTATCGGTTTAGTAGTTCAAATGATTGGTTTGCTGCGTTGGACATTTGTTGTTCCTGTTTTGGCAAACACATTTGTTAACGCTACTGATGAAGAAACAAAAGCTGCTGCTATCGTGGCCTTCAAAACAATTCATCAATTTGGTGGAGTTATTTTAGGTGAACACTTGGGACAACTATTTACCATTGCTTGGACAGTTATGATTTCCATTTCTTTTGGAAAATTAAATCTGTTTCCTAAATGGGTTAATTGGTTGGGCTTTATCAGTTCGTTCATTTATCTGTTAGCACAAGCAGAATTATTTGCAACAGTTATTCCCAATTTTCCTGTTTGGAACATGGCAGGTTTTATCGGAAGTACACTCTGGTTGGTTTGGCTGATTATTGTTGGAATTATGTTTATTAAAACAAAAAAATAAATTTTTCCTACTCACTGTGCGTCTCCCCAAGCAATGAAATCAGCGGTGAAGGGAAACGGCAATTATAATTTCTTAGAAACTTTTTTTAAAACACATTTTTTTTATTTTTAGTGAATTAAAAAAAATCAATTGCTATGAAAAAAATTATACTGACTGTTACAGGTTGTGTTTTTAGTTTATTGCTTCAGGCACAAACTGTTTGTAATCCAGGTGGCAACTTAATTATCTTTTCAAATTACGATGGGGGAGTACTCAATATAAATGTGGATGTAAATATTCCTGATTTGAAAATAGGAATCGTGAGCTACGAGGCAGACTCCGTTAATCTTTCAGGCGCTTTTCTGAATAATGTTACAGGTGTAATATGGGCAGGATACAATGGAACCAATCACCATTGCCCATTTCCGGTTATCACGAACACATCCATTCACGGCGCACCAACCGGTGCATCAAGCAGCATTAATATTTTACCTGCTTCACCGCTAAGCAATCCGAATGGATACAGTTTAATTGTATGCAATTATTCATGCGATAATAATTCGAGCCAGGGTGGGTGTAACACTGCCGACCAGGTGGAAGCTTATTTTCTACAGCAATTTCCGGGAAGTGTTATCTACTCTGATTTCACTCAGTATGGGTGTTGGTCAGGCACAAGAAATATTTCAAGTGGCGGGAATTGTTGTGCTACAATAAATCCTTTAACGAATACTCTATCTTCAGTAGATGTAACATGCGCTGGAAATTGTGATGGCAATGCAGTTATAACAATTGCGGGTGGGCAATCACCTTATTCTTATTTGTGGAATAACGGGGAAACAACAAGTGCGGTCAATAACCTCTGTGCAGGAAATTATACTGTTACAGTAACTGATGCAGGCAGCAACACCACAACAGGAAGTGTAACAGTTGGATCTCCTTCATCGGTTTCTTTTTCTCAGACTTTCAATGGATGCTCTGGTTTTTCAATTCAGGTGGGAATCAACACTTATGGAATAACCGGAATTTATATTGATACATTAACAGCAGTCAATGGATGCGACAGCACTGTTACAACAAACCTCAACATTAATTCCCCTGCAATTAACACTCAACCGATTGACCAGATTGTGATGACAGGAGGGAATGGATTTTTTGTAACTGCTTCATTTGCCTCTGCAACTTTTCAATGGCAGGAAGATGCCGGTTCAGGTTTCATTGACCTTTCGAATGGAATACCTTATTCGGGTGTTACAGATGATACACTGACTATTGCACCTGTTACACTTTCAATGGATTCTTCTTTTTATCGTTGCATCATCAATGATGCAGGTTGTTCAGATACCACTGATTCAGTTTTACTGACCGTTATCAATTCCAATGGAGTGGAAAACCCTGAGGATATGAGAATCGTGATTTATCCGAATCCAACTGACGGCAATTTATTTATCACTGGCTTTATTCCTTCAAAAATTATTGTGATAAACAGAATCGGGCAAATTGTTTTTACAGACTCAAAGAAGTCAGTTGTTTCAATTCAGGATTACACCAAAGGAATTTATTTTATTCGTTTGTTTAATCAACAGGGACTTCCGGTTTTAACAGAAAAAATAGTGTTACAGTAATCCGGTTCGGCGCGATTTATAGCCAATTTGTTAAAGTGTAACACTACAATAGTTATTGGAGGGGATTGATAAAATAAAAATTGAATTCAATTAAAAAAGTGTAACACCGGTGCGAAAGAAAATAATGAAAGCAATAGTACATACCGAGTATGGTGCACCGGAAGTGCTTCACCTGCAAGAGGTATCAAAACCAATCCCCAACGCCAATGAAGTTTTAATAAAAATAATTGCAGCCACAGTAAACAGAAACGATTGTGGATTCAGAAAACCGGAATATCCGTTAATCATCAGACCCATCAATGGTCTCTTTAAACCAAAAAGAAAAATACTTGGAACTGAACTCGCAGGAGAGATAGAAGCGGTCGGCATAAATGTAAAATCGTTTAAAACCGGCGACAAAGTTTTCGGATTAAGTGCCTGGAAATTCGGAACACATGCGCAATACATTTGTATTCCGGAACATGGTTCAATAGCCATTATGCCTGCAAACATTTCATTCAACCATGCAGCAGCAATTTGCGATGGTGCCTATTTTGCATTAAATAATTTAAAGCAGATAGATTTTAAAAAAACAAAAAACATATTAATCAATGGCGCTTCGGGTTCCATTGGTTCATCCGCTGTTCAACTGGCAAAGTATTACGGAGCAACTGTTACAGCAGTATGCGGAACAAAAAATATTGCATTAATAAAATCACTCGGTGCCGATTTTGTGATTGATTACTTGAAGGAAGATTTTACAAAAAACGGAAAGCACTACGAGGTGGTTTTTGATGCTGTAGGGAAAAGTTCTTTTTTCAAGTGCAGAAAAATACTCCAACCTGGCGGCACTTATTTTTCTACTGAACTTGGTTACTTAGCACAGAATATTTTTTTGTCATTATTCACTCCGTTGTTTGGCGGCAAAAAAGTTTTGTTTCCGATACCGAAAGACCGGAAAGAGGACATTGTTTTTTTTAAAGAACTGATTGAAGCAGGAAAGTACAGAGCAGTAGTTGATAAAGTATATGCGATGGAAGATATTGTGGAAGCCACCCGATATGTGGAAACAGGAATGAAAACCGGAAGCGTGGTGATTGCAATCAGTCACGCAGAAGAAAAATAAAAAACTTTTGTTCTAAATCATTAAACATGCAACTGATAAAGCAACTCAATCAGATAATCGCATTTGCGCTCGAACTGTTTATGTTCATTTCGCTTGGCTATATCGGTTTTCAAAATGGAAAAACCACATGGCTGAAATATTTACTGGCAGCAGGTTTACCGTTGATTGCAATTGTGCTATGGAGATTTTTTGCAGCACCCAACTCAGCTTATCGGTTAGCACAAACACCGCGAATATTTTTTGAGACCGCACTTTTTATTTCCACTGCCATTCTGATTTATAAATCCGGTCATACAACAATCGCTTTCACATTCGCAGCAATCGTTCTGTTATGCGAAGCAACGGCATACTTTTTTAAACAATAAATCACAAGCACAAGTAGTCCTCGTTTTAAAAAAAGGTTAAAGCAAATTATGTAAATATTTGTGACAGAAAAATTCAATCATTCAAATGAATCTCAACAACAATCTGTAACCAGTTGTCCTCCCATTTTTTGGAAATTAATCTGGCATAGGATTTTTATTTTATTTTTATGACAAACAAATGGAAGTTAAAAATTTTATAGATCACATCATAGTTGAACTTCATGAGTTGTGTTTAATTGACCAATCACAATTTGCAATACTGAATAGTGCAGGTCTTCAAAGTTTGTACGAAATATTGAATTATTATTCTCATGATAAATCATTCCGGACATTACCCGGAATTGAGAGTAAGATGGAAGGTGAGCTAATAATATTTTCTGAAAAATTTATTGAGAAGGAAAAACAAAAACTTACTTCTGAAGAATTGTTTACCGACTCATATAGGAAGAATAGTGACTTCTTTGTGCCACTGAAAATTAATTGGGATGAATTAGAAGATTATAAGCTTGCCTTTCTTGATACATCGATTCGATACAGTCTTGACTGGTAATTATTGTTGAGATTGAACGAAATATCTAATTGCTAAAGATTAAAAACTATGTTCGAGTATACTAAGAATATTTAAGTCGCACCAACTATTTTTTAATTTGCAGAAAACTATTCTTCATTTATTCTGCGTGCAATCATAACTCCTGATTAAAATTGTGATGCAAAAAATAATTTCATTTAACTATTACGACTTATGAAAATCTCTTTCAGCAAAAAGCATTTCTTATTTCTTTTTGTACTCATCTCTGTAACAACCTCCGCGCAAACAATTGACTCCGCATTTTTCAATTGCATGAAGTGGCGCATGATCGGGCCACACAGAGGCGGGAGAACAGTTGGTGCCTGCGGAGTGCCTCAGCAACCAAACACATTTTACATAGGAGTAAATAATGGCGGAGTGTGGAAGACCACAGATTTCGGACGAACATGGAATCCGATTTTTGATGAACAATCTACCGGATCAATAGGTGATGTGGAAGTTGTGCCTTCAAATCCGAATGTAATTTATGTGGGAACCGGTGAAGGGCTCCATCGTCCTGATCTCTCAGTAGGAAATGGAATTTATAAATCAGCTGATGCAGGAAAAACATGGACACATTGTTGGGTGAGTGAGAATCAGCAAATCGGGAAACTGGCTATTGACCCAACAAATGAAAATCGTGTGTTAGTTGCGGTGATGGGTCATCCGTATGCAGGGAGTAAGGAGCGTGGAGTATATCGGACACTTGATGGAGGCAAAACATGGAAGCAGGTTTTTTTCATTGACGAAAACACCGGCGCAATTCAAGTGGAGATTGACCCTGCGAATCCTCAAATTGTTTTTGCTGATATGTGGCAATCTCAATTAGGTCCATGGGAAAACAGTCAGTGGAATGGCGTGAACAGTGGTTTGTATAAATCAACTGACGGCGGAAATACCTGGAAGAAAATCACTACGGGCTTACCCACTTTTGAACAAGGGCTCAGCAGAATTGGTTTTTGCATTGCACCATCCGACCACAATCGAATGTATGCAACCGTGGCAGCCAACGATGATGTTGCCGGAATGTATCGAAGTGATGATGCCGGAGAATCATGGACTAGAATGAGTGGCGACGGAAGATTATGGGGGCGGGGTGATGATTTTGCGGAAGTGAAAGTTGACCCGCTTAATGCCGATATTGTTTATGATGCAAATGTTGTTTGCTGGAAATCTATTGACGGTGCAAAGACATGGAAAGATTTTAGAGGAGCTCCCGGTGGTGATGATTCACATCGCTTCTGGATTAATCCAAATCACCCCGAAATTATTTTACTCGCAGGTGACCAAGGTGCAATCATTACTGTGAACGGCGGACAAACATGGAGCTCGTGGTACAACCAACCCACTGCACAGTTTTATCATGTGAGTACCGACAATGATTTTCCATACAATGTTTATGGCGGACAGCAGGAGAGTGGCTCAGTTGGGATTTCTTCCAGAGGAAATGATGGTGCAATAACTTTTCGTGAATGGCATTCAGTGGGCGCGCAGGAATATGGATATGTTGCTGCCGACCCGCTCGACCCGAATATTATTTATGGAGGAAAGTTGAGTCGCTATAATAAACTTACGGGGCAAGTGCAGGATATTTCTCCCGACCCTTCAGGTATTCATCACTACAGGTTCATTCGTACTGCACCGGTTTTATTTTCTCCGCTCAATCCAAAATTACTTTTTTATGCGGGCAATGTTCTCTTCAAAACTTATGATGGAGGTAACTCGTGGCAAGTTATCAGTCCGGATTTAACACGCGCTGAATATGATGTGTCGGAATCAATTGGTGTTTATCGGAAAGATGAAATGAAAAACATGCCTCAGCGAGGTGTGATTTATACAGTTGCTCCATCACCTCTAGATACCAATATAATTTGGATTGGAACTGATGATGGACTAATACAGGTAACCCGAAATGGTGGTGCATTGTGGACGAACATCACTCCACCGGAAATTAATTCGTGGAGTAAAATATCGATGATGGAAGCAAGTCACTTCGATGTTAATACTTGTTATGCTGCCGTAAACAGAATTCGTTTAGATGATTTGCATCCTCACATTTATAAAACAACTGATGGCGGTAAAACATGGAAGGAAATTATCTCAGGTCTTCCAAATGATCCGATTAATTCAGTACGAGAAGATCCTGAAAGAAAAGGATTGTTGTTCGCCGGTTCAGAACGGCAAGTTTGTTTTTCATTGGATGATGGAGCTCACTGGCAATCGTTGCGATTGAACATGCCATGCACTTCCATTCGTGATTTAGTTATTAAGGATAACGACATTGTTGTTGGAACACATGGGCGCTCATTCTGGATTTTGGATGACATTACTCCATTGCGACAGCTTTCATCTACCAAGCTCACACAACCAATAATTTTATTTCAACCGGCAGATGCATATCGTGTTCGTTGGAACATGAATCCTGATACACCGCTACCACAGGAAGAACCCGCAGGACAAAATCCACCTGATGGAGCAACCATTGATTATTACTTATCAGAAAAAGCAAATGAAATTTCGCTTGACATTCTTGATGCAGAAGGTGAGTTAGTCAGACACTACAGCAACAGCGACACGGTTTACAAAGTTGGTGATGTAAATATTCCGCTCTACTGGATTCGCCCACAACAAATTCTTTCAGGTGAATCAGGATCAAACCGATTTATTTGGGATTTGCATTATCAGCCTTTGAATGTTCCACCTTCATTTCCCATCGCTGCAATTTATGGAAACACTCTACCTGAATACACTTCGCCGTGGGTAATGCCCGGTACTTACACAGTACGCTTAATAGTTGGTGGTAAAATAGTTGAGCAACTACTCATTGTAATAATGGATCCGAGAGTGACAACTACAATTGGTCAGTTGCAGAAACAATTCGACCTCTCTTTTATTTGTTATGATGATTGCATTTCTGTCTTAAGAATCAGAAAACAAATTTCTTCACTGCAATCACAAATCGCTGCAATTAAGAAAAATCTCACTGCTGAATTAATGCTCGATGAACTAAACAAATTTTCTATGCAACTCGATTCCTTCAACACTTCAGGTAATAATGCAGAAAATTTCAATTCAGTCTTTAACAAACTGGAAACAACATTCGGAATATTGCAAGGAGCGGATGTGCCACCAACAACTCAAATCAACGAGGCGGTATTAGGTGCTCATTCATCTTATGGAGTATTATGGATGAAATGGCGGCTCGCATTGGAGAAAGTAAAAACACTCAACGAGCTTTTGAAGCAGAAGGGGTGGAGTGAATTGAAATTGTAAGAGGCAAAAAATGATTTTCGACCTAAATATTTTGTTTTTGTTAGATAAATAATGACGCAAATGGTCTTGAAATGGAATATAGACAATTTCAAAATTGATGAATCATAAATAGCAAATAAAAAAACCTAAACTTGAATGATGAATGATTTTAAAGAGAGGCTTAATAATAACTTGTCGGCTATTCTGATTTATAAAATAAGGTCACTAGGTGCTGTTGCCATTAATGGGAGTTCTATGAATAATGTATTTTCGAAAACTTAAAAATCAGAATCTCTTCCCTTGCTTCGAGTCTATCCCAAAGATAAATCATTACTGGATTTTGATAAAGTCAGGTTGATGTTGAGCGATTACTGCAACGGTGCACCGGCTTCTGAACTGGCAAAAAATCTTTCTTCAGAAAATGATTTCGATACCGTAAAAAAAATGCTGTTGCAGACCAATGAGTTTGCGGTAATGCTTCGCGAATCATCAGTGCTTCCATTGAAATATTCCATTAGCCTTTTTTCCGAATTAAATCTTTT
>JAHEZG010000021.1:14395-22536 GCA_023251195.1 Chitinophagaceae bacterium
GAGCTATGTTGCACGAAGAGCAGTTTTATAATATCCGCGAATTGACTTTAAGCATTGAATCTGCTTTTCACTATTTCAAACTGCATCCCGATATATATCCCGCATTGCAGGAAATAATTTTTCAAACGAAGTATGAAAAAAATATTGCACTTTACATTGAGGCAATTATTGATATTGATAAAACTGTAAGGAGCAATGCCTCGCAGGAACTGTTACAAATCAGAACTGATCTGGCAAAAAAAAGAATTGAACTTAACAGACAATTTGAAAAAGCAATTGCGCGCCTGTCAAAAGAAGGTATGCTGGTTGAAACCGAGCAGACCATTCGCAATGGCAGAAGGGTAGTGGCCGTATTTTCTGAACACAAGCGCCAGGTAAAAGGATTTCTGCACGGACTATCCGACACCGGAAAAACTTCATTCATTGAACCTGAAGAAACAGTAGAAATAAACAATCGCCTTTACGAATTAGAACAGGAAGAACGCAGAGAGATAGTCAGGATATTAAGAGAACTCACCGCTAAACTCAAACCCTTTCATGGTTTGCTTGCTCAATACCAGGATATAATTGTACAATACGATTTGCTTTATGCGAAAGCTAAACTCGCATTGGATATGAATGGAGCTATGCCTGTGGTTTCAAAGCAAAGCATCGTGCATCTAATAAAAGCATACCACCCGCTTTTATTGTTACACAACAAAAAACAGAAAAAAGAAACCATACCACTTTCGCTTCAACTCAATCACGAAAAAAGAATTTTAATTATCAGCGGTCCCAATGCAGGTGGAAAAACAATTTGCCTTAAACTGGTTGGACTGTTACAATTAATGATGCAGGCCGGATTATTAATACCTGTAGCCCCCGAATCCGAAATGGGCATTTTTAATACCGTCATGATCAGCATTGGCGATACCCAATCCATCGAATACGAACTGAGCACCTACAGCGCGCATTTGAAAATCATGAAACACTTCTGCCTTTATGCCGATAAGCACACACTTTTTTTAATTGACGAATTGGGTTCGGGTTCCGATCCCACCATGGGTGGCGCATTTGCCGAAGCCATTCTTGAAACATTAGCCACCAGCAAAGCCATCGGAATTGTCACCACGCACTACATGAATTTAAAAACGCTTGCAAACCGTTTCAACGGAATCATTAACGGAGCCATGGAGTTCGATGAAAAAAATCTGTTGCCGCTTTATGTTTTACAGGTGGGCAAGCCCGGCAGTTCCTACACCTTTGCCATAGCCGAGCGCATCGGCATTCCGCGCAAAGTTTCTGACCGTGCGCGTGAGTTGGTAAAACAAGATCATTTTAAAGTAGAGAACCTTTTGCGCGAACTGCAAAAGGAAAAGCAGGTGTTAAACGATAGAGAAAAATCCTTTCTCGAAAACGAACACAAGGTGAAGCAAAAAGAAAATCAGCTCAATCAGCTCATTGAAAACAAAGATCGTCAGATTGCTGAGGAGGTGAAAAAACTCACCCGCGTGGAAATGCAGAAAGTGAACGAAACCGAAAAGCGGTTCAGGCAATTGATGGCCGAATGGAATAACACAAAAGATAAAAGCAAACTCTCACAAAAAATTTCAGGCATCATAGTAAAAAACAAGCCGGCCAAAACTCCGGCAGTTATAAAAGTGAAAGGCGAAATTATTCAGGAGATAAAAGATGCTATAAAAATCGACGACGAAGTAAAAGTGATTCCACTCAACCGGATAGGTACAGCAGTGGAACTGCTGAAGAAAAAAATAAAAGTCAATTTAAACGGACTCATTATTGAATTCGAAAACGAACAACTAATAAAAATTGAACGGATAAAAACCGAAGTATAAAAAGTCGGTTAATAAGGTCAGTCACTCTGAAATATTTTCTGAATAATGACTGAAATATTATTTTGAATAAATTTCAATTTCAACTTTTAGCAAAACATAAACTGGTTAAACCTCATCGACCACATGTTGGTGAAGGCTGGTTTGAAGCTGACTGTTGGTTCAAATGTTGGTTTTGAAATGTTGGCTGATACGCATCACTACCAACATTTTAATTCAAATTCAAATTCAAAATTTCAATTTTAAAATTCAACTTCATTCAGGTCGTTTGATAATAACTCAAGTGGTGGTTTGATTTTGTTTTCAGGTTTCTTGAAAATTCCTGAATTGCTTCACGCTGATACGCATTGATTCGTATCACCACGAAGCGACTATAGGTTGATTTTGAATTTTAACAAATGGGTAGTGGTGAAACACACTAGCTTTTTTCTGAGATACACATCACATGTGTAATTCAAAACTGAGTTTGTGTGTAAATGGCTCAAGTATGCTTTTTGTTCTTCACCTGATCATTATCAATATGATAAAGTGTTACTTCTTGATCGCTCATACATTCAATAGGATTCACTGCAAATAACCGGTGTGCCTTATTCCATACCAATTGCTTTGTTTTCGGGTTTGATGAATTGTTTTAAAATATTTTCCTCGATATATTCGTTGTTCACCTTTATCAAAAAAAATTTATGGCTGAAGAGGAGATACCTAAAACTCTTGAGGAAATGCAGGAGGAACGCGCGAAGGAGGAAATTGAAAAAACCCAGCGGCGCGAATTGATTCGGAAGGAGACATTAGAACGGCTTCGAACAGATGAAAAAATACAGGAGTACTTTAAGCAGTTTAACCCTCACTCAATTGATGGTTTTATTAGCAGCTATGCAATGGTTAAAGCTCGCTGGATGGTGGGTCGGGAAGCAACGGTGCGAATGAATGAACACTCAGATCTGAAATTCATTACACCGGCAATGGCATGTATCTGGGATATTCAGAAGAAAAAATTATTTGATCTTGAATGTCAGTGGCGGGCCGAACAAATTGAATTAGCCGAGTCAGAGAGTACCTGGGATTTTTATGGATGGATGCACGACATTAAGAACTGCCCGATTGTTCCGCCCATTACCGATGCTGAATTTGATCTTTATATGCAGTATGCACAGAGTGCTGAATTTGAAGTTGACTCGGTTTCATTTTTCAGTTATGACAGCTGGAAGATGAATTTCATGAACCTGTTTGCAGAAGGCGGAGGTGATGACGATGAAGGTGATGAAGATACGCGATTGCCAGAGTGGTTTATGTTTCACAACCAACATACAGGAAACAGTCAATATTTATTGTTGCCAAATACACGGAAGGAAAAGGAAGAGCATTATATGGATTACTGGCGGAAATGGAACCAGGAGGAGATTGAAAAGAAGTATGCTTCCGGTGAATTTAAGCGACCCATACCTGCTGAGGTGGCGAAACCGATGCTTAGTAATTATGACCGTATTCAGATGGAGGCATTCATGAAAAAATTTGAAGATCAGAAAACACTGGATGCGTATCGTGCAGACCTTGCTTATTTTGATGTGAACAAATCAGAGGAAAGTGAAGAAGATGACACCTGGCTTTCGGAGCAGGCGGAGAGTGCTTATTATGCATTGATGGATGCGAAGGATAAAGTGCCGGTGAAGGCGAGTACTGACTGGCGCGAGGCATTGATGGAGGCATGGGATAATTATTTTAAACAACGGGTGTTACAGGAGTTGCCTTATGCGTATGCAGATTATAAAATGCGAACTGGTACCGGGCTTGGATGGGAAACAGATTCGTTGCATGCCGGGAAAAAGGCAACCGTGACTCAGTTTAAGAATTATATTTTGCATGGCCGCGAACTGGCAGGGGAGCCGAAGGATTGGAATTTTTAATTTGCGTTACTTAGGCGAAACACAGACAGACTAAGAATCAATAAATCTTAATTGAAAACTATTTCAGTTTAAAGTGAAAGGTCATACTGCCCGTTTCAATTTCAGGAGCAGAAGGGTTCGGCTGAAACTTGCACGCCAATGCAGCATTCCGTGCCTGGTTAACTAGATACTTCGATAGAGTGGTGGAACCCTGCGCGGGTCCTTCGGCAGAAACAACATTGCCTTCTCTGTTTTCTTTAATAGTGATAACTACTATTCCGCTTTCTGCAGAGGTGTTTTCAATTTTTGCAACCTTATTTATTTTTCTTGATGGAAGCTCATAAGCCGTCCAGTTCTGTAAAGCATTTGGAAAACTTTGTTTAATAGAAGTGTCATTACTAATATGAATTTCATCAGCGGGAACTTCCACTCTTACAGAATCAACTACCTGTCCGTTAGCAGTATTCACAAATTGAACAATAAGTATCAATGAAAAAATAATTGCTTTCATGTTTATTTTTTTCGCCGCTAAAGTTGCAAATTTCTTAATCATTGTAATCATGGAACATCCGCCTCTGGAGGATTCAATCATATCCATCAGCGGTTCAGATATTTTTTTGGGGAAAAGAAAAACCCTAACCAGTCAGCGCACAACTAAAACTGATCACAGTTCACAGATAACTGATAACTCTCTTGGGGTCTCCGGAACTGAACGCACAGCTATATATTCTTTTTTTGATGGAGCGTCAGTAGAACAGTCAAAGTCAAACCTCAAAAATTGGGTTTTGGTCTCAGCAATAATTTTCGCTCACGCATTACCCCGAAGGGGTAACATATTTATAGCCCCGGGTTTCAACCCGGGGTAAACAATCATACCCACCACCATCACCCCTTTAGGGGTGAAACTTTCAGTAATAATCAATTTCTATAAAACAGATAATATCTTTTTTAGAGTAATCAGAAGGAAAGAATTTTGATTTAGAAATCTGATTTCTATTAAAACGAATAATGCCTGTTTGACTAAGTTTAAATAATTTAAGTGCAACAACAAACGGATCCTTATTGTTATCAGGTGTTATATAAATGTGTGAAAACGAATAATCAAAATCACTTGATAGAAAGGTGCCGTCACTTAACCAAAAAATATAATGATACCAGATTGAGTCGCCACAATTTTTGCTCTTTAAAGAGTCATTAAAAATATGATAAGTGATACCTGAATCAGATAAATTCCAATTTGTTAAATCAATAAATGAGGATACTAATTTCGAATATTCTGCTTTTGCATTATTTTTTAAAAGTGAATTATTTTTTTGTTCGCCTATTCCAGGATAAATAATCTCTGAATTAAAATAGCGATCACTTGTATATTCGGTTACATTTTTGATTATCCCACATGGAAAATATTCGTGTAAAAATCCATCGCGCTGACCATCTTTATATTCTGCATCTTCTTTTACTTGCCCATTCGAAAAGTATTTGATAGATTTTCCATTCCCGTTTTTTATCAACTGACTTCCATCTTTATCCCACCAATTTAACATGTAGGATTCATTACTTCCGCCACCTCTGGAAAACCCCCCATTAATTTTCAATTCATATTTCTTCATGCCATTTCCATAAAAAGATCTAATGGTATCATTTGTTGTTTCAATTTTTCCTCCATCCTCATCCCATTCAATGAAATTTCCTTTATAGCCATTATCCTTCATTACACCTTCCGATTTCTTTCTACCATTCTCAAACCATTCAATCCATAAACCATTCTTCCACCCACTTATATAATTACCCTCACTTTTTTTCTGCCCATTTTTATACCACTCAATCCACCGACCAGTTTTTAAAGTATCAAATTGTCCTTCAGATTTTGGAATTCCGTTATCGTACCATTTCTTACACAATCCTTTTAGATATCCGTTAACATAACTGCATGAGTCAGTCAAATTATTTTTTTCACTCCATTCAAGAGTGCTACCATGTCTTACACCATTTTTATAAAATATTTCTGATTTTTTTGAGCCATCTGGGAAATAAGAAACCTCCAATCCATCTATTTCACCTTTTTTATAAAATTCTACAGATTTTTTAGCTCCATTTTCAAAATAGGAAGTCGCCAAACTATCCACTTTACCATTTTTATAATATCCAACAAATTGAATTTGACCTGTCGAATAATATGTAATTCTTTTCCCTTCCAATTCCCCATTCTTCAAATAATTTTCTTCCTGTTTGTCCCCATTTTCATAATAATATACCCACATACTATCTTTTTCATTTTTCTTATAGAACCCTCTATATTCTATTGAACCGGAAGAATAATAAGAAACCTTTTCTTTAATTATTCCATTTTTATAATTTAACTCTTGCACTTTTTTTCCACTATCACTATAATAAATCTGTAATCCTTCATTTATTCCGTCTTTCCAATTTTGTTCTTGCCAAACTCTTCCATTTTGAAAATAAGAAATACAATATCCATCTCTACCATTAATTGGTATTCCGGAAACTGAAGAAACATTTCCTCCATCGCTCATTTTATAATTTATTTTAGCTAACAGCTTACCATTTTCATAAAAGAAATTCCATTGTCCATTCATTGAATCCCTAACATAGGCACCTTTCGAAAAAATATTTCCACTTGAATACCATTTATTCCAAATGCTATCTCTTTGTCCAAATTTCATAATGCCTTCTGACTTATTATTTCCATTAGGATATTTTTCCGTCACAATCTGTGCATAGGTTGTAAGGGTTAAAAAATTCAGAAGAAAGAGAAATATTTTTATTTGAGAAGTCATTTTGATTTTTTTCTGTGCTCACAAAATAACCAAAAACAAAAAGCCCCGAAGAAAATCTTCAGGGCTTTCAATCAATCTGCAATTTATAATCTGTAATCTAAGGAATCTGAATCGGGTCAACAGTAACAGTCTGCAAAGTCACAGTAGTCGCTTGCACAATTGTAATAGCTCCACTTGTTGTTGTAACAGTAATATTATGTGCAACAGGTTCCAGCTGGGCACGGTTTGCAACCGTCCTTCAATAAATAATCCGGTTTGCAACCGGCAGCCTCAGCAAAATTCTTTTATTCACACAAATCTCTATAAGCATTGGGCGCAATTGAATGACCAAGTTTTTCTGCTTGTTTTAAATCCTCACATGCTTCACTCTTTTTGCCTGTATTATAATAAACGATACCTCTGTTATACCATGCATCCGTAAAACTTGGATCAATTGATATTGCATTTGTATAATCAGATATTGCACCTTCATTATCTCCCATTGTTGAGCGAACTGATCCCCTGTTACTGATTGCGTACACAAAATTTCCATCAATCTTTATCGCAATATTCAGATACTTCATTGCACTATCGTTTAGGTCATGTTGCATACTGGTATCCATTTTACCCTCTTCCCAAAAACACAATCCGATATTGCTCCATGCTTCACAATAAGCAGCGTTCACTTTAATTGAATGTTTTAAATCTTTAATTGCTTCCCAGTACCGGCCTGTTTTTTTAAACAATACACCTCGATTATTAAAAGCAGAATAATTACTTGGATCAAGTCCGATTCCTTTACTGTAATCACTGATACCTTCATTATATAAATTCATTTTTTCTTCCACTTCAGCACGCCCGAAATATGCCTCAGCATAATCAGGTTTAATTTTAATTGCTTTGTTATAATTATCGAGAGCACTTTTATTATCTCCCTGTTCAAACTCTTTTTGTGCTTTATTAAAATATCGTACTTCTTTAGAAACGCATCCAATTAATAGAAAGGCACAATAAATTAAAACAAAAAATACTTTTATTTCCTTCATTACAATAGCTCCTTTTCTAATTCATTGGTGTTCTAACTTCTCTCAGTGTTTGCTTGGTGTTTTCACTAGTAAACAAATTCTCTCGCACAAAATACCAATTCCCCCAACCAAACAAACAAGTGAAAAAATATTTTCAGATTGAATATATAAAATAATTAAAACCAAAAAGTCAACTATACCAGCAACAATGTTTTTGTCTTTTCAATATAGTTGTCAATGTCATGTGTATCTGCATCCATTGTTTTCGCTTTTTCAAATTGTCGCAATGCCTCTTGCGGTTCATTCATTTCCAGATGATAAATTCCGAGGTTCAGATAGCAATATGAGTTATCAGGTTTCAGTTCAATAGAACGATGAATGTCTTTCAGGCCTTCATCAAATTGTCCCAGTTTTATTTTTATATAACCGCGGTTGTTATAAGAGTAAGCATACGATTGATCCACTTCAATTGCTTTATCAGCTACAGGCAGCGCTTCGGTATATTGCCCGAGCAGCGAGAGGGAATATGCTTTGTTGTTTAATGCAAACCGGTTATGCGGTTCGAGCTCCAATGCTTTGTTGAAATTGCTGAGTGCTTCTTCCTGTTCATTTAACCGGCTGAAA
>JAHEZG010000022.1:0-12811 GCA_023251195.1 Chitinophagaceae bacterium
AGTTGACCGTTGATGCGACACAGATAATTTAATCGCTTATTTTGCCCGAAAATTTTACTGAATGATATCAATTCGACCTGCCATTGCTTCTGATGTTTCTGCAATGATTTCATTAATTAAAGAACTGGCGCTTTATGAAAAAGCACCTGAACAGGTTATAAATTCAGAAGGAGAAATGCTGAAGGATGGATTTGGCCAGCAACCATTATTCAAAGCTTTCATTGCTGAAAAGGAAAATAAAATTATCGGTACTGCAATCTGCTACCTTGCTTATAGTACCTGGAAAGGACGGTATATTTATCTGGATGATTTAATCGTTACGGAAACTGAGAGGAAATCAGGAACAGGAACTTTGTTGTTTGAAGCAGTTTTTAATTATGCAAAAAGTGTAAAGGCAAATCAACTTCGGTGGCATGTGCTGGATTGGAATGAACCCGCCATTTCTTTTTATAAAAAATATCCTTGCACTTTTGATGAGGAATGGATTACCTGTAAAATTGAAAAAGAGAATCTCTGATTTGAAGATTTGAAGATTTGAAAATGATTTACAACTACGAATAACTAATAACATTAAATTGATAACTTAAATTAAATGTGTGGCATTAGCGGAATAGCTTGTTGGAATGGAAAGAAGATTCAATCTGATGAAATTATCAGAATGAATAATTCATTACGGCATCGTGGCCCCGATGATGAAGGATTTTTATTAATCAATGATGAGCAAAAAACTATTGCATACGGAAATGATACTCCTGCTGAAGTAAAAGAAAGTCGGTTGCGATTCTCTCCTGGTGAACACATTGAAAAAACAAAATCATCATATGATTTATTGTTTGGTCATCGCCGGCTTTCGATTATTGATACATCTGCTTCCGGTCATCAACCGATGTGCCTGCCTGATGTTGATTTATGGATTACTTATAATGGAGAAATTTATAACTACAAAGAACTTCGAGCAACTCTTCAGGCAAAAGGAATTGAATTCATCACTGAAAGTGACACCGAAGTTATTCTCCGGTATTATCAAACTTATGGAAGTGAATGTGTGCTGCACTTCAATGGCATGTGGTCGTTTGTAATTTATGACGGGCTGAAAAAAGAACTCTTTGCATCGAGAGACCGATTTGGAGTAAAACCATTTTATTATCACACAGCAGAAAACAATTTCGCTTTCTCATCAGAACACAAAGCATTATTGCAATTCAGTGAAGTGAAAAAGGAAATCAATCCGGTTGCAATGTTTGATTTTCTTGCTTTGAATGTTTTGGAGAAAGAAGAAGAAGGTTTATTCAAGGGCATAAAAGAATTATTGCCTGCTCACAATCTTTTATTGAATCTGAAGAATGGCGAACTGAAAATTAAGCGCTACTACTTGCTTCACAACAATTCTACATTTTCTGCCATCAATGAAAAACAATCGCTTGAATACATTGATGAAGTAAAAAAGTTAGTGACGAAATCAATTGACTTGCGGTTGCGTGCTGATGTAACTGTAGGCACTTGTCTTAGCGGAGGCATTGACAGCTCAGTGATTGTTTGTGCAATGGACAAATTGCTGAAAGAAAAATCTTCATCACTACTCGGAAACAAAATTGAAACTTTCTCTTCCATTTTTCCCGGAAGCAAGCTGGATGAAAGTGCCTACATGAAAAATGTGGTGGAGCAAACAAATACCAACTGGCACACTGTTATACCTGATAAAAAAGATTTTATCAACGATGTTGAGCATTTAATGTACTCGCATGATTTACCCATTTGGAGCATCAGTTCATTTGCGCAGTCAGCTGTAATGAAACTGGCGAAAGCAAATCATGTAAAAGTTTTATTGGATGGACAAGGTGCCGATGAATTGTTTGGCGGATACAAACACTACTACAAATATTTATTAAACGATTTAAAATCGTCGGGAGAAAAATTAGCATATCAAAATGCACTCGCAGCATTGAAGGAAACTAATGGAAAAGATTTTTTACTTCGTTACAATCTGAAAAAAATTGTTGAACCTGCTGCTCCTCTCCTGCTCAAGAAATTTTTCTTTCCTGATTTAAAATACATTCATCCTGATTTATTGAATCAATACAAGCAACGATTCTCCTTGCTGATTGAAACTTCCACTTCACTGAATGAAAAACTAAAACACGATTTCACAGGTACTTATTTGAAAGAATTATTACGACGGGAAGATCGCAACGGTATGATGCACTCCGTTGAATCGCGTGTGCCGTTTACTGATGACCATGCATTGGTTGAATCTGTTTTTTCAATGCAAGGAAATTATAAAATCAAAGGTGCATCAACCAAGTATTTATTGCGCGAAGCATTTAAAGATATTCTTCCTGCGCCCGTTTATTCGCGTACTGATAAACTTGGATTCGTTACACCGAACAACGAATGGATGAATGATTTGAAAAATGATTTCAGAGATTATTTTACCAACGACCTCGCTCCTTATCTGAATCTTCCATTGCTGATGAAGGATTATAATACCTACTTCAATCAAGCACACAAGCCGGAGAATTACCGCACTTTTAAGTTTATAAGTCTGGCGGTTTGGATGAAGGTTTTCTTTGGAGCTTAACCACAGAGTAGCACTGAGTTTTTTCACAGAGCTGCACTGAGAGACTACTAATTTTACTAGGAGTTATAGGAGTTTTACAGCAGGAGTTATAGGAGTTTTAAATTTATTTATCGGCTGAATTTTCTTTTTCAAACCTTGCATAATCAATAAATATTTTTCATCTTGCAACACCAATATTTATGAGCATACAGCATACAGCATACAGCATACAGCATACAGCATACAGCATACAGCATACAGCATACAGCATACAGCATACAGCATACAGCATACAGCATACAGCATTCAGCATACAGCATACAGCATTCAGCATTCAGCATTCAGTTTAGTTTTAGCTGACTGTTCTTTTTCTTCCAACAATTTTTCTACAGCAAATTTTATTTACACCACTGCTTCTTTCAGATGCACATCTGAGCCATTCAATCGTGCACTTGGTTCAGCCAGATTTGCATCCGGCGCGCTCAGGTATGCGCTTTGGTTGAAATCCGCACATCCGGCGCTCGCAGATGTGCATCTGATTCACACAGATGTAAATCCGGTTCGCTCAGTTGTGCATCCGACTCAGCGAGATGTGCGCCTGACTCAATCAGATGTGTTAAATTCTTTAAAAAACTCACTTTTCACTCGTGCAAGCAGGGTTACGCGCCAAAGGCGAGAACCTTGCGCATTCACCACGCAGGGTTCTGATTATTATAACCCTGCTTTGACTAAACAAAACTCACTTTTCATAAATTTTTAACTAAAACAAAACCCCAAAATCATGGCAAAGAGAGATTACATTAAAAAGAAAAATGCTGAAAAAGCAATTTGGTCGGGCACTTACAAAACCCGCATTGCCACACATGGCGCCACCCTCGGTTTAACCGCAGGCGAAATCACCGCATCGCAAACCGATGCACAAAACATTGTGGATGGAGTGGCTGAAATTGATGCCGCCATTACTGCCAAGGAAAGCGCTGTAAATGCCGGCACCGCGAAAATTACCGGTGGCGAAGCCCGCATTCGCATCACAGTGAAGCGCATTAAAACTCACCCTGCTTACACCGACTCCATAGGGCAAGACCTTGGTGTGGTGGGCGATGAGCACAGCATTGATGTGCCCAACAGCCAGCCCGAACTCACAGGTACAAAAGACCCTAGCGGATGGCGCCTGGCTTTTAATTTGAAAGGATTTTTTGATGGCGTAAATATTTATCGCCAGGTGCCGGGCGAGGCCGATTATAGTTTTCTGGCGCTCGACACCAGCAGCCCCTACATTGATACAGAAGGCGCAGCCCTGAAAACCGGTACCAGCTACTACTGCTTCTATGTTTTAAGCGAGCGCGAAGTTGGGCTAAGGAGTAATGTGGTGGTTATTTAAATTAAAAATTAAATAGTAAAAATTAAAAACTACTGACTTTATAGAAGTTCCACTTTAAAAAGAAAAGTGGAACTTCTTTTTTTTGCGCCGGTTTTTTTTACACTATAAAATCAAAATCAATTTTAAATTCACAACAAAAAAAATAAACAATGAAAAAAATAATTAATTCTTATTTAATAATTCTGAGTGTTTTTACAAGTAATACAAGTTTTAGTCAAATATCTGAACTAACAAATGATTCATTTACAAAAATTGGTTTAGGAAAAACTGAATTCTTTAATGCTGTTCTCGGAAAAGATGGTGATAATTATATAATTGATAAACAAGGAGTAGGTCTTAATTTTTTGTCAGGGGTTTATACCCTAATTAAAATTAATGAACATGGTGAACAAATTGCTGAACAAGTAATGAAAACTGAAATTGATGGAGAAAATTTTATTTGTAAAAAGGCAATAAATTTTGGTGGTAAAACAGTGATGATAGGTACGACTTTAAAAAAAGGGGCTATGAACCAAATTTATTTATATCCAATTGATTTAAAAAGTTTGCAATTTACAGGCACACCAATTAAAGTATGTGATTATAATGGAGGCTATAAATATGCAACCATAACTAGTTTTTTGCCCGCGGAGAGTGCTGAAAAATTTGATTTCAGAGATATTTCATTTTCGGTTTCACCTGATAAGAAAATGATTGGATTCATTACAAAATCTGAATTTTTAGGTGCCGGAAAAGAAAAACATCATATAGCTGTATTTAACAGAGATTTTTTAAAAGTATATGAAAAGGATGTAACTCTACTTTATGAGGACAACGCATTTGTTGCTGAAAAGATACTAATCGATTCAATTGGAAATATTTTTTTACATGGATATAATCCGAAAAACTACACTGAATTTTTTATCTCCTTTTCTGAAAATGGAAACAAAACAGCCAATTTAAAAGTGCCGGTTTCTGTTATTACTTCTGCTTCGACTATTACTACTGATGGGGAAATAATTTATACCGGTATTTCTAATGGTGGCAAAAATTTATTCCTTACGATTATTAATCCGATTGATAATATCATTGACAAAACAGAAGAAAAAATTGCTGATCCTGAATTGCTAAAATTTCTTTTTGGATCTGAGTATTCATCTGCATCAACACTTCCAGATTTTGAAATTCAGGAGATTTTACCGAGAGAAAGCGGAGGATATTATGTAATTGGTGAACAAAAGTATTTTCATACAATTCCCAATCACCCGTCAATGATTGGAACAGGATCGTTACTTGTATATTCTATTGCAGCTGATTTTAGTATTGAATGGATGAAGTCAATAAAAAAGGATGAATTGGTTAATCCCGATTTTGATGAAATAGGAAGTTATGTATCACTTATTTATCACAATGATTTAATTCTTTTTTACAATGATGATTCAAGAAATATAAGTGACTTAAATGCTTGCTTCAGATTTACCCCAACATTTAAAGCTTGTGTTACAAAAACAACAATTTCTTCTAATGGAGACATTAAGAAAGAAGAATTAATTAGTGACAAAGAAAATTTAGCAATACGAAACGATGTTGTTCAATTAGTTGATGAAAATAAAATCTTTATGTCAGTAAAACAACAAGGTGGTTCAGATATGCTTGGAGTTATTCCATTAAAATAATTCACATCACAAAATCAATTTAAATTATTAAAAACAATAAAAAATAATCAATGAAAAAAATTTTAACAACTCTATTTACTTTATTTCTTTTTCAAACAATCATGTTTGCACAAACATTTCAATGGGCGAAACAAATCGGAGGTAATGATATTGAAGTTGGAAATTCCATTGTAACAGATGCAGCCGGAAACATTTACATAGGAGGCTACTTTAGAGATACTGTTGATTTTGATCCCGGAGCAGGAGTATTTAATTTGTACAACAGTTCTTCAGTTTATCTCGATGGATTTATAACAAAGCTTGATGCTTCCGGAAATTTTTTGTGGGCAAAAAAATTTGGCGGCTCGCAAGATGATTGGGTAAAAAGTATTGCAGTTGATGCAGCCGGAAATGTTTTTGCAACAGGCGTATTCAGAACCACTGTTGATTTTAATCCGGATACCGCCTCTTACCCGATTACTTCTCACGGCTCTTTTGATATTTTCATTTTAAAGCTGAATACAAATGGAGTATTTAAGTGGGCAAAAAGCATAGGAGGCAATAGTACTGATATAGCTAATTCATTAACGCTCGATGCTTTATCCAATGTAATTTCAACCGGAAGCTTCCGTGGACTTGCTATTGATTTTAATCCTGGAGTAGGAACCTTTAATATGGATTCATGGGGAGGAGTTGCTCCGGACACTTATATTTCAAAATTAGATTCTAATGGAAATTTTGTTTGGGCACGGCAGGTCGGCGGCTCAGGTACCGACGAAGGAACTTGCATTACAACAGATGCTTTAAATTATGTTTACCTGGCAGGTTACTATTACATTAATGGAGATTTTGATCCAGGACCTCCGAATCATTTTATCCAAGCTCCTTGGTTTTCAGCAGATTCAGCAGACATTTATTATTTGAAATTAACGCCATCAGGCAACTTTGTTTGGGCTCATGCTATGGGTTCAAGTGGAAATGATAATGTATATTCCATCAGGGTAAACAACCAATTCAAAGTTTATATTGGTGGAGTATTCCGTGGACCAAGCGAAGTATGGTTCGATGTCGGATCGGGATTTCCCATCCTTAATACAATTGAAAACCTAGATGGATTTATTGTAAAGCTTGATTCGAGCGGAGCATATTTATCAGGGAAAATATTAGGTGGATCAGGAAACGATAAAGTAGAGGATATTGATTTTGACGCTTCAGGAAATTTATACGCGACAGGTTATTTCTCTACAACTGTAGATTTTAATACAAATCCATCAATCTCTGATTCGATTATTTCAGCAGGTCAGGCAGATATTTTTGTTTCGCGTTATGATGCCGCTGATAATTATCTCGGTACTATGAGAATGGGAGGCGATCAATTTGATGTTGCATATGCATCTGCCATTGATGCCTCAGGGAATATTTTTACAACAGGGTATTTTAGTGATACAAGTGATTTTGATCCCGGAAACGGAGTTTTCAATCTTGTATCAGCAGGTGCGGGAGATATTTTTATTACAAAACTTGTTAATTGTAGCACTTGTCTAATCCCAACAAATATCACATCAAATAATATTCAAAGTACAAAAGCAACTATTAACTGGTCAGGAAACAGTTGTGCAGTTAAGTATCGTATTCAAATAAGGGTTCAAGGAACAACAAATTGGACTTCATTATTAATTACGGCTCCAAATGTTACAAAAATTATTACCCCATTAGCATCAAATACTACATATGAATATCGCATAAGAACCGAATGCAATGTAAGTGGTACAATCACATCCGGCTATTCAACAATACAAAGCTTTACAACAACATGCAGTTGTAGCAAACCTAATAATATAAATATTACTAATCTGACTCAAACCACTGCAAAAGTTAATTGGGGTGGAAATAATTGCGCATTAACATATAGAATGCAAATTAGAATTCAAGGCACAATTGCATGGTCATCAATAATAATTACCGCCCCTACAACTTTCAAATTATTAAATGGTTTAACAAATAACACTACATATGAATTTAGGTTACGAAGTGATTGTAACTTATCAGGTACTGATAATTCTGGATGGACAACTACCACAACATTTACAACTCCACTAAAATTTGAAGAAACAGAAATTAAAACATCAATTTTTTATGTCTCACCCAACCCCTGCACCACCTGCGAAATAACAGGCGCAGTAACTGCAACAGATTTAATGGTAACAGATATTTTAGGCAGAAACCAACACGCCACATTCAGCAAATCAGCAAATGGTTACTACATTATTTTACCGGAAGCAAGCACCGGAGTATTCTTAATCAGAAATATAAAAACAGGTGAGGTGGTTAAGTTTGTGAGAGAGTAGTGAAAAGTGAAAAGTGAAAAGTTTTGTCATCAATTATTTATCACTATTCACTCTACACTTTTAGTTAAAAAAGCCGCTCCGGAAAAACGGGGCGGCTTTTTATTTCTAACATCAATCGCAATAAACCTTAGTGGTTTTAAAATTATATTTGCAGAAACAAATTGAAATGAAAACGCTGGTAGTAAATATTGAAGATGATTCTACACTGAAACTTCTTTCAGAACTGATAAAAAAAATCGGCCTCAAATCAAATGTGCTCAGCGATAAGAAGAAAGAAGATATTGCTCTTATCCGCGCAATAGACGAAGGAATGAGGGGTGCAAAATTGCCTGTAAAAACTTCGTACCGCATACTCGATAATTTACTGAAGTAATATGGTCGTAATTGTAACGAGCCATTTCAATAAAGACATTTCAAAACTCAGGGATAGATAACTGATACAGTCAGTAAAATCTGTCCTGCAGAAAATGGAAGCTGCAAAATCGCTTTCAGAAATTCCAAACCTGAAAAAGATGGAAGGCACTCAACAGTATTTCAGAATAAGAATCGGAGACCATCGGATGGGAATTTTTTTTGACCGGCAAACTATTTATATATCCCGCTTCCTGCATCGCAAAGATATTTACAGATATTTTCCATAGTCAAAATTTTTTTTACACTTTTCATCAAAAGAAAAAACCACGCAGGAAACCGAGGCGGCTTTTTAATTTCATTCATAAACATCTTGCTCTACTTTTGTTTTCACAAATAATATCAAATGGGATTAACCTACGCCGAAATCGAAATCTGGAACAGTGAAGACATTGCATTAATGAATCGCGGATTTCTGAAAACAAATGAAATAAGAAAAGAAAAAGTAAAAGCGCTTGTTGATTCAGGTGCTTACATGCTTTGCATTAATGATAAACTGAGAACGCAATTAGGTTTACGAACCATTATGAGACAAAGTGCACAATTGGCAAATAGTCAGATTGTTGAAGTAGATATAGTCGGTCCGGTTGAAATTACTTTTTTGAATCGCAGCACCAGTTGTCGCGCCATGGTGCTACCCGGCGACAGCGAAGTTTTATTAGGCGCAATTCCAATGGAAGATATGGATGTAATTATTGATCCGAGAGATCAGCTTTTAAAACTTCCGCCCGACAGACCTTACATGGCACAGAAGAGCTTGAAATAATTTTTCAAATTAAAAAGCCGCTCCGGAAAACGGGCGGCTTTTATTATTGAACTATCTTTTTCTAAATACTATTTTTGTAAAAAATAAAATTCATGGAAGGATTACTGTTACAGGGTGAATCGAAAAAGGATATGAAGATGCTGAATGAATTAGCACGCAAAATCGGATTAAAAACCCGTGCAATTAATAACGATGAAATGGAAGAATTAGGATTGATAAACGCTATGAAAAAAGGGCGCACAGGAGTTTATGTAAGCACTGATAGCTATTTGAAAAAAATAAAATCGTAGCGTGAAAGTTAAAATTGATAAAAGTTTTGAACGCGATACGGATAAAATAACTGATAAAAAACTTTTACAAAAAGTTGCAGCTTGCATTGAGTCAGTTATGCAATACCATTCGATAAACGAAATTTCCAATTTAAAAAAGTTAAAAGGGAGCAAAAATTATTATCGTATCCGCATCGGCGATTAAAGAGCGGGAATATTTATAACCGGAAACGAAATAATATTCGAACGGTTTCTGCATCGAAAAGATATTTACAAATTTTATCCTTAAACAATTTTGATCGCAGGTATTAAAGCAGATTGTAGTACTGCATTTCAATTTCAGATAGCCTGGTGATATAACCTGCAAAATTTTCTTTCAACTATTTTGTTTTCTTTGCGCGCATTATGACACAGGAACAACTGAAAGATATTATTCGCCGCACCGGGGAACTGGGGCGGTTTCTTTGACCTCGCTAAAAAGCAGGATGATGTTCGCGAAGCTGAACTAAAAACTGCCGACCCCGATTTCTGGAACAATCCGCAAAAGGCGCAAACCACGCTGAAGCAAATTAAAATTAACAAGGGATGGATTACAGATTACACTGCAGTTGATGGCAAGGTGAAAGACCTTGATGTGCTGTATGAGTATTATACCGAAGGCGAAGTAACTGCTGAAGAAGTGGAGCAGAATTATCAGCTTGCATTGAAAGCTGTTGACGACCTTGAGTTCAAAGGAACTTTCACCGACCCCGAAGATGCACTTGGCGCAGTGGTGGAAATTAACAGTGGCGCAGGCGGAACCGAGAGTCAGGATTGGGTGGAGATGATTCGGCGCATGTACATTATGTATGGCGAAAAGAAGGGCTACAAAATTTCGGACATTGACACGCAGTATGGCGAAGTAGCCGGAATAAAATCGACCACGCTGGAGTTTGAAGGCGAGTTTGCTTACGGGTTTTTAAAATCAGAATCGGGTGTGCATCGGTTGGTGCGCATTAGTCCGTTCGATAGCAATGCACGGCGACACACTTCCTTTGCTTCGGTGTTTGTGTTTCCGCTGGTGGATGATACCATTAACATTGAAGTGAATCCGGCCGACATTACCTGGGATACTTACCGCGCAGGTGGTAAGGGCGGACAAAATGTAAACAAAGTAGAAACAGCAGTACGATTGCATCACGCTCCTTCGGGAATTGTTTTGGAGTGCCAGGTGGCGCGCAGTCAGTTGGAAAATAAAGAGCGTGCGATACAGATGCTGAAGAGCAAATTGTATGAAGAAGAAATTCGTCGCCGTAACGAGAAGCGCGATAAAGTGGAAGCCGGCAAAATGAAAATTGAATGGGGCTCGCAAATACGCAACTATGTAATGCATCCATATAAGTTAGTGAAAGATGCGCGCACCGGTCACGAAACAGGAAATGTGCAATCGGTAATGGATGGCGATATAGATGAATTTATTAAGGCATTTTTGATGGGGAAGAAAAAGGGGCAGTAGGCAGTTAACAGTAGGCAGTTAACAGTAGGCAGTTAACAGTAGGCAGTTGACAGTAAGCTGTGTTTAATGGAATTGAATTTTGTTTCTTGAATTTAAAACTTAAATGAACTTTTATTTAATCGTAAACATTATTCTCTCTTTAATTTGCAAACTGAAATTTGCAATCTGTAATTCGAAATAGAAAATCAAAATCATTCATGAAAATTCTATCTACTTATTTAAAAAACTATTATCCATTAGTCATTCTTGCCCTTGTTCTTGCCGCCATCAATCAAAGTTTCAGTATGATGGATCCTTATATTCTCGGAAAAATCATTGACAACTACGCATTGAAGTTTGCAACATTCACCAACGAACAATTTTTTAAAGGAGTTGGATTATTGCTTTTAGCAAGTATGGGTGTGGCAATGGTTTCGCGCATTGCAAAAAACTTTCAGGATTATTGTGTGAATGTAATAGTGCAGCGGCTCGGTGCAAAAATGTACACCGATGGAATTAAGCATTCACTTGAATTGCCTTACGAAGAATTCGAAGATCAGCGCAGCGGCGAAACACTTGGCATTCTGCAAAAAGTAAGAACGGATGTTGAGCGCTTGCTGAATTCATTTATCAATGTACTCTTTACTTCGTTCATCGGAATCATCTTCGTTACCATTTATGCTTTCTCTGTAAGCTGGATTGTTGCACCGGTTTATTTTTCCATGGTTCCGATTATCGCCATCATCAGTTCGGTGCTGAGTAAAAAAATAAAGAAAATTCAAAAAGTAATTGTTGGAGAAACCACGGCACTCGCCGGTTCAACCACTGAATCGCTGCGCAATATTGAGCTCGTGAAAAGTTTGGGATTATCGCAACAGGAAATCGGAAGACTGAACAACACCACTATAAAAATTCTCGGGCTCGAATTAAAAAAGGTTCGTTACATCCGAAGCATATCATTTGTGCAGGGAACGATTGTAAATTTTTTGCGCACCACCATTCTCGGCTTAATGATGTACCTGATTTTTCGTCAGGAAATTCAACCCGGACAATTTGTATCACTGTTCATTTATTCGTTCTTCATTTTTGGTCCATTGCAGGAATTAGGAAACATCATCAATGTATACCGTGAAGCAGAAGTGTCACTTGGCAACTTCAAAAAAATAATGGACAAGCAGCCGGAACCTAAACCCGATCATCCGGTGATGATTGAGCGCATCAATTCGCTGTCGTTCGATCATGTAAGTTTTAAGCACTCCACTGCTTCGAACAATGCTCTGAATGATATTTCTTTCAAAGTAAATTTGGGTGATACACTTGCGTTTGTTGGCCCAAGTGGTAGTGGAAAAACCACTCTGGTAAAATTATTAGTTGGATTATATCGCCCGCGAACCGGAACAATTTATTATAACAAAACCGAAGGAAGCAAAATTAATTTCGATGACCTGCGCAGTCAGATTGGTTTCGTCACTCAGGATTCGCAATTGTTCAGCGGAACCATTCGAGAGAATTTACTTTTCGTAAATCCAATGGCCACTGATAACGAATGCATAGATGTATTAGAAAAAGCAGCAAGCCATTCATTGCTGAAGCGGGCTGACAAAGGTTTAGATACAGTAATTGGTGAAGGTGGAATGAAAATTTCAGGTGGAGAAAAACAACGGTTAAGTATTGCACGAGCCTTGTTGCGCAAACCAACACTCATGGTTTTTGATGAAGCAACTTCGTCGCTCGATTCATTAACCGAAGAAGAAATCACTTCCACCATTCGCGGCATTTCTGATAAGCGACAACACATTACTATTTTAATTGCACACCGACTCAGCACCATCATGCATGCCGATAATATTTTTGTACTCGAAGCCGGAAAAATTATTGAATCCGGAAAACACACAGAGTTGCTCGAACAAAAAGGTTTGTACTATGCCATGTGGCGACAACAGATTGGCGAACGCAAAAGAATTGTGCAAC
>JAHEZG010000022.1:12821-22347 GCA_023251195.1 Chitinophagaceae bacterium
GGGTAAATTTTATTTCGCTTCTTCCTCATATTGTTCGTCCAGCGATTTTGCTTTTTCAAGGTCTTTATAAATTTCATCGCCATTAAAAAAATAAATCGAAGGCAATGCTTTTTGCCATTGCTCCTTTTCGTATTGGTATTTACGAACAGGTAAATCAGCAGTCACATAAAAACTATCGTACAAGGCAGGTGAAATAAAATGGGAAACACTGTCGCAATAAAATTCAAAAGCATCGGTGATTGAAAATGTTTTTTCTCCAGTTACCGTTTTATCAAATTCATAACTGTATTCGTGCAGCAGCTTTTTCAAAAACCATTTTCCATTTTCCTTTTCATACTCAACCAATAAATGAGCATCAGTAAATTTGTAACTGAATTTTTTTGATGGTAAAAAATTATTATACCGCGGATAATTATAGTCGCGATAGCGTGCACTGAACACTTCAATTCTTTTAATAGCAAATGATGTTCTGTCAATAATTAATTGACCGGTTGCCCAACTCTCACCATGCCAATCGAGTTCATCATAATTTTCTATTCCATGCTTGTCGCACGAATAATCATTGCACGAAAAATTGATAATATAATCTTCATTAGCAGAGGTGGTGTCGAAATTGAATTGATAGAAATACAATCCTTTCAGGTTTAAAATACTTCCGAGTTGATTGTAAACCGGATTCTGATTCAGTAAATCAATTAACTCATCGGATTCGGAAGTTTGTTCAATATAATTAATTGGTGTTCGGCGCATTTGTAAAACCGCAAAAGCATTTTCATCGGTAATTATATTTCCTGAATTTGTTAATCGAAATAAAACGCCAACCTGTGCTTCAATCAGATTTCGAAATGAGCCATTCACTTTTTGATACTGCCGGTAAAATGAAAAAGCAACAAAGCCGGAATCTGTATAATTATCGGGAATGGAATTAATTGTTTTCTCTACAACCTGTTTCGCACTTAATCCTTGAATAACTATTTCCCTCAATGCAGAAGCTGAAAGACTGATAAAAATTTTCTGCCGGTTAATACTGGTAACTTGGTGTTCAACCAATCCATGAAACCCGATAACATTTATTTCAAAATGCAGGGTTTGAATTTTTGGTGGCAATGAAAAACTGAACTCACCTTTTGAATCAGTGGTTTGATATTTTCCTGTTTCAACTGATTTAATTATGGCAAATGGAATAGCAACAGAATCAGTACTGTTTATTAAAACACCATTGAATATATTCTGCGCAAATAGTAAAGAATGAAAATTCAGAAATAAAAAAAGCAACAGCAGTTGTATCATTTAAATTATTTCAACTGAGTTTAAAACCGCAACCTCATTTCAAGTTTCAATTCGGTTTTATGGTTTGAATTTATTTCATCCAAACCACTGCTGATTACGGTTTGATTGAGATAAGAAGTTTGCGCCAGGCGCGCCCAGATATCAATCTGCTTATTCATTGTATAACGAAGCAACAAGTACCAACGCATTCCTCTCCCCTGAAAAGATGGAATGCTGTAGCTGTAGAGAACATCACTTTCAAAAGCATAAATTCTTGTATCGTAATCATCAGTATCGAAATTACAGTACCGCACAGTTACAGAAAGCGGCACTCCCGATTTTTTGAAATTAATATCCTGCAAAAACAAAATTCCTTTTGAGTAATCTTCAGTTCCGCTTTTAAAACGCACCGCCTCTACTCTGCTTTGAAATGAAATAAGTTGATTGACTTTGTAATTAAAATTGAAACGAAGATTTTGTTTTCGTTGCCAGATTAAATAATCAAGATGTGTTTCGGCACCTCCGTGATTCACCTGCTTGCTTTTATCGCGGAAGCGCACATACATGGATATGTATCGCGTTGGCTTGTAAGTTAACTGTGCAAAAAAATCAGTGCCATAAGATGGTGCATCTACCTGAAAGTCGAGCCATTTTTTGTTGAAGAAATCAGAATACGCATCAAGCGTTAAAGCTTTCGAAGGACGAACAGTTAATCCAGCATACAATCCGTTTTCATTATTTGGTGTACTGCTTTCGCCAAATGCCTGAGCGAATGGCGCTAAATATTCCTTGTTATAATTCCGATACACCAATGAAAAATCTGCTTTCGGTGTTAAACTCATTTGCAATCCCTGCAACAATGCTTTACCTCCGTTATTTGATACAGCAGCTTCGCCAAACAACTGCATATTGTTTAATCGCCAGTGGAAATCGATGGAGACATTACTCATGTTCACACTGTTCAAACTAAACTTATTGTATGGATAGGCGCGTTGCAAAACATCTTTTACATCTAATATATTTTGCACTGCACTTACTCCTGCACTGAAATTTTGTTTATGAAAATTCAGGTTGCCGCCAAAAGTTGTTTGCTTCGTTGCGCCCTTGTGTGTTAGCTCGGAATAGGTGCGGTGATAACCATCACCTCCGAAAGAGGTAATAATTATTAAATCTGAAACCGTATCGATAAACGCAATGTTCGCATCCAGTTTTTTATAACTGAAGAACGGAGAGAATGCTAAATGGTTGGTTCCGATGGTGAGTGCCACTCCTCTGAAAAAATTTATTTCGTTGGAGGATGTGTAGGGCTTTATTGTTCTTCCACCTTTTTGAACGGTCATAACCAATGGGCTTTTTCCTACACCAAAACCTCCCCACATAATTAATCCCTGTCCGAAGTTTAAAGTGTAATCACCAATGGCAAATGCTTTAAGAAATTTATTTCCCTTTATATAAAAATGTGCTGAATAAAAATCAAACCCGTTTGGTTGTGTAGTGTTGAATAATTGTTCGCCTGCATCTTTTTTGGCAGTGATTCCGTAACTCACTTTTGTGCCGTAGTTGTAACGAAACCGTGCATAAATTTTTTGCGCACTGCCGAGATAACGATTGGTATCATTTGCAGCAGTATCAATTGCAGAAAATCCTTTTGCTGTTTCTAAATTTTGTTGCGCACGAATTAAAAACATGTAGTCGCCCTGCAGGAAAAGCTCCTTGTTCGAAGCATTCACAGCATTCAAATCGCCGGACACCTTTATGTATGGAAGTAATCGTTCAATAGTTGTTAAATCAAAATAAGGAATGGCCTGCAATTCATAAACGCTGATAAATATTCCGAAAGTTTTACGGTAAGAAAGCAATGATTGCAATTGCAAATCAGATAGGACACCAATTTCAACTAACTGATTTAATTCATCTTCATTGGCACGATCTAAATTTATCGGATGCAATAAAATGGTGTTGGCGAGTTCATCCACATCTTCATAACTCTCACCGGTGGCATCTGTATTTTGCGATTGTTGTTCTAAAACATTTTGTTGCTGCTCGTTGTCCTTATTCACCTGAGCAAATGTTTTTTGCTGAAATAAGAACATCATAAAAAAAATAAAAACAGAAATGACAGAAGTAAAATATCCTCTAACTTCCAGCCTCCAACTTCCGGACAAATTACTTTTTCCCAAACACATACTTCATAGAAAGTGAAGGTGAATAACCCAACTGCGAATGATAAGCAGAGGCAAGATCAACGGTAAAACTTTTCAGAATAAATCCTGCACCAAATGCGTATTCAAATGGCTGAGTGCTGATTCCTCCCCGTATAAAAATTTTATTTCCCGGTTTGTATTCTATGCCACCATGAAATCGAGAAGGTGTATTCAGTTCCTTGCTTTCTTCTGCAACCATTAACACCCGGTCGCTCAATTGGTAATTCATTCCCAATGAAAATTCTGTTGGAATTTTTTCATCAGTATAGTAACCACCACTTACCATAAACGGGTTGAACACATTCACTCCAAATGATAACTCCTTAATCACTTTAATACAAACACCAACATCAGCAGTGAGCGAATTGTGATTTCCATATTCAGCAATTGAAGTTTGCAGGTAATCAGCTTTCACCGCAAGTGCAATGTTGTTGTTTATTTTTTGAGTGTAAGAAAGTCCCACCAGCTTATGGTTGAAATTATTGAATCCCGAATAATTTATATTCAAACCAAACACTCCGTATTTTGATGGCATTGCAAATCCTGCACCTGCACCTGATAATTCCTTTAATAAAAAACGATTGGACGATGTGAGCGAAAAGGTTGGTTTCTCAATCCATGCAAGAGTAGCAGCATTATTAAAAACTCCATATGCATCGCCAAACAATTGATTTGAACCTCCTAATGCAATTGAACGAGCATCAGATGTAGGCAAGTACGATTGTGCGCTTGCTACAATTGAGATAAGCGAAAAGTGAACAGTGAATAGGGTCTTTAATAAATTTGTTTTCATTTTTGATTGGTATTCAAAATAAATTGATGATTTGAATTTCTGAAAACAAAAAGCTCAACACTATTATTTTATTAAAGCCCATTCAATTCAGCAGAAACTTTTTGAATTACCTGAGCAAGGTGATCCTTTTTATCAGCAAAGTTCAATTTGTCAACATCAATGATTAAAAGTTTACCCGCTTTGTAATTAGTAATCCATGCTTCGTAATATTCATTGAGTCGGCGGAGGTAGTCCAATCGAAGATTGTCTTCATATTCTCTTCCGCGTTTTTGAATTTGCCCAACTAATGTAGAAATGGAACCACGCAGATAAATTAATAAGTCAGGTGGATTAATGAGTTTATTTATGGTCTTGAACAAGTTAGTATAATTATCAAAATCGCGCTTGGTCATTAAACTCATGGAATGAAGATTGGGAGCAAATATCTGTGCATCTTCATAAATGGTTCTATCCTGAATCACCACTTTATCTCCACGCTGAATATCTATGAGTTGATTGAAGCGGCTGTTTAAAAAGAATACCTGCAACGGAAAACTCCAGCGTGGCATGTCTTCATAAAAATCCATCAGGTATGGGTTGTTCTCTACATCTTCATATTGAGGTTCCCAACCAAAATGAGCAGCAAGCAATTTTGTTAGTGTTGATTTTCCGGCACCGATATTTCCGGCAATGGCAATGTGCTTGTACTTCACTTTTGCCGGTGCTGAAGTTTTACCTTTTTGATTTGCCTTTACCTTAACAATTGATTTTGATTTTGTTTTCGGTTTGGATTTTACTGCAACCTTTGCTTTAGTTTTTACACTTGCTTTTGGTTTTGGTTTAGCAGCTGGTTTTGCTTTTGCTTTCGGTTTTGATTTAGTTACTGCTTTTGCTTTTGGCTTTGCAGCAGTTTTCGGCTTTGCTTTAGAAGCAGGTTTCGATTTTGGTTTTGCTTTGGATTTTTTCGTTGCCATGGTTTGGTTGAAATATCAAGGGGTCAAAGTAAAAAATTAATCAAAGAGAAAAATTAAATTTTAAAAGAAGTTAGCAACAAATTCAAGGAAGGAAAAAGGCGAATGAAAAATGAAAATAAAAAACAAGAATCAGTTCAACTTTTTATTATAAAACTAATCGGCAGAACATAATAAACCGGAACCAACATGCCCTTTTGTTTAGCAGGAATAAACTCAGGTAAAAGCTTTGCAACTCTAATGGCTTCAGCATCGCATTCATCACTCAATGATTTCTTAACAATTATATCTGTGATACTTCCATCTTCCTGAATTACAAACTGAAGAAAAACTTTCCCCTCTATATTGTTTTTAATGGCCTGTTTTGGATAATTAATATTTTCATTCAAAAATTTAAAAAGTTCTTTTTCCCCTCCCGGAAATTGCGGCATCGTTGAAGAAGTATCTATTTCCTCCACTGGAATTTTAAATGCAACCGGTAAATTAAACCGTACAGCTACCGGTTTTTCAAATTGAATTCCGGGGCTCCACTTTGGCATCATCTTCAGAACTCTTAATACTTCATCAGCACAACCTTCGCCAATATCACGCAGAACTTTTACATCTGAGAGTGACCCGTCTTCGTTCACCACAAACTGAACAACAACTTTCCCCTGAATTCCATTTTCTTTTGCCTGTGGCGGGTATTGAATATTTTTTGAAAAGAAACTCCACATTGAATCATTGCCTCCCGGGAATTGCGGCATCTGTTCAGCAACCATCAGAATTTGCTTTTGTTCAGTTTGGGCAAGCAGTGATTCATGATATGCAATCAGTATCAAGAGGATAAAAATATTTTTCATTTCTGAATTTTATTTCGGATGAAGAAAATCAAAATTAATGAGGCGCAATAATTTTTTTATTTTTTCTGAAATAAAATAAACAACTCGCGACCGCTTCTTTTTTTAATGGAATTATAACACGGTTCAAAAACATTGAAATTAAAATACGGTGAAAAATAATTTCTGTATTCATCAGCATTTCCTCCGAATGGTGGTTCGTTGTCATTCATTGGATCATTGAATAAAACTCCAACCAATTTCCCTTTTGGTTTTAACAATCCATACATTTTTTCAGCATATGATTTTCGCAATGATGGGTGAAGTGCGCAGAAAAAAGTTTGCTCCAAAATCAAATCATAATTTCCTGCGTGCTGAAAAAAATCTTCACAAATCAATTGACCTTTTGAAAAATCAGGAATTCGGTTTTGAATATTGTGCAATGGCTCTTCTGCAATATCAAGCACGGTAACATTTTTAAAACCATTCACAAATAAATATTCAGCTTCGTGACTGTTGCCCGCTCCCGGAATCAGAATGCTGATTGATTTATCTTTTATTTGGTCAATGTATTCTTTTAACGGGGTTGTAATTGTTCCGAAATCCCAACCGGTTTCATTTTCCGTGTAACGGGCACTCCAGAAATTTTTATCAGGGTTAATCATGTTTTAATTTTAAAATTAATTTTCACTGTTAAAAAATTATTAGTTAGTGAAAATTTAATTCGCTGATTTTATAAGATTCAAATACTGATTGATTGAATGAAGTTCAGCATTGGCAACAAGCATATGAAAATCATCACATGAATTTTCTGTCTGGCATTTTTCCAATGTATTGTAATAACTCAATCTGCTTTCATTGCTTCCGGTAATATTTACAATGCAATATCCATGACTCATTAAAATCAGGTTCATGATTAATCGGGCTGTTCTTCCATTTCCATCAATGAACGGATGAATGGTTACGAATTTTTCATGCAGGTTCGCACTTAATAAAACCGGATGAAGCAAATCTTTTTGTTCAATATAAAATCTAAAATATTCATCCATTTTTTCCTGAATTTTCAATGCATCAACGGGAATGTGTGTGCTTCCTGCAATTTTAACATTTACAGTTCTGTATCTTCCTGCGTTTTCCGAATCAATGGAACGAAGAATTATTGAATGAATATCTTTTAAAGTTCTTTCTCTTAGTGCTTCTTTTTTTTCAGCAATCATTTTAATAAATCCAATTGCTTCAAAATGATTAATGGCTTCGAGGTGTTCGCGCATTGCTTTACCGGCAATAGTAATTCCTTTCTGTATTACTAATGCTGTTTCCTGCAAGGTGAATGTGTTTCCTTCAATTCGATTACTCTCATAAGTATATTCAACAAACAAGGCATCTTCAATATTTTTTAATTGAAAGGGAGATAATGGTCGATGCTTATCCAATTCAGTTTTCGCTGAATCAATTTCAATTAATATTTCTGAAAGCGTTTTCATTTCATAATTCTTAAATACAAATCAAAATAAATTTAGTCACAGATTTCACAATTGGCCACAGAATTCATCGATTAAATTATATCCTTTTAAAAAATTTAAAAGTGATTGAACAAACCGAATTTTACAAATCCCAAATCATCAATTTCCAAATATTCTGAAATCTGAAATCATGCACAGGACTCTTCGAGAAATTCTCACTTCAAAATGTCTTTTTTAAACTCCGAGGTAAAATGAAATTTCACACGCGGATGGTTTTGCATTAAGGTATCGAGCATGTATCTCGTTTCAGCCATGTAAACAAAATGATCATCCTTATCCAGACAAATTTGCTGACCACGCAGGCGAACAAATTCCTGCAATTCCAATTTATCATCAGCAGTAACCCAGCAAGCTTTGTGCAATTGCAACGGTCGCCACGAACACGATGCACCATATTCATTTTGCAACCGATACTGTATAACTTCAAACTGCAACTCTCCTACTGTTCCCACAATTTTTCTGTTGCCGGGTTGTTGAGTAAATAATTGCGCAACACCTTCATCGGTCAACTGTCGAATTCCTTTATCCAATTGTTTTGTTTTCATCGGGTCGGTATTCACCAACTCCTTAAAAATTTCGGGCGAGAAACTCGGAATTCCTTTGTAGTGAATGTGCTCGCCTTCAGTTAATGTATCTCCGATTTTAAAATTACCGGAATCATATAACCCAATAACATCTCCCGGATATGCTTCTTCAATAATATTTTTAGCAGAAGCCATGAATGATGCGGGACTACTGAATCGTAATTCCTTGAGCAACCGTGTGTGAGTATAAAATTTATTCCGCTCAAATTTTCCTGAACATACTCTCACGAATGCAATTCTATCCCGATGGCGAGGATCAAGATTCGCATGAATTTTAAAAACAAAACCGGTGAATGGTTTTTCTTCCGGCTTCACTTCACGCAAATCAGTTCCGCGTGGAATTGGTGGTGGAGCAATAGAAGTAAATGCATTTAACAATTCGCGCACACCAAAATTATTTACCGCGCTTCCGAAAAACACCGGAGCCAGTTTTCCCTCGAGATATGCTTTGTGATCGAACGAATCATAAACACCTTCAATCAAACTCACATCTTCGCGAAGCTGATTGGTGTATGGCGCAATGTAATCGTCAAGCGATTCATCATTCAACGAACTGATGCTTACAATATCATCAGTCAATTTTGTTTGGCTCGGGTTAAAAATGTTCAGCGACTTTTCATACAAATTATAAACTCCTTTAAACGACTGACCAATGCTGATTGGCCAACTCAAAGGACGAACTTTAATATTCAGTTTGGCTTCCAATTCATCCAACAAGTCAAAGGGATTTTGACCTTCGCGGTCCATTTTATTTATGAAAATAATTACCGGAGCATCGCGCATGCGGCACACTTCCATCAGTTTTTCGGTTTGCGCCTCCACTCCTTTCACACAATCAATTACCAATATCACACTGTCAACAGCAGTGAGTGTGCGGTAAGTATCTTCAGCAAAATCTTTATGACCGGGAGTATCTAACAGGTTAATGATTTTGTCGTTGTATTCAAAAGTCATAACCGATGTAGCAACCGAAATTCCACGCTGCCTTTCAATATCCATGAAGTCAGATGTTGCGGCTTTCTTGATTTTATTACTCTTCACCGCTCCGGCCGTTTGTATGGCTCCACCGAACAATAAAAATTTTTCGGTGAGGGTGGTTTTTCCTGCATCGGGGTGACTGATAATGGCGAATGTTCTTCGCTTGGCTATCTCTTCGTCTAATGTCATAAGGGGCGCAAATGTAATGTGGATGAACATATCGTCTTTCAGAAAAATATTCTTCTTTTTTCTGCTGATAGAATTTGAAATAAGAAATTTGTTATTACAAAAAAATCGTGTTAGTGAAAACACAAGACACGGGCGTGAGCTGCTTATATTTGTTAATAGATAAAAATGTGGAAGACCAACAAAGGCGAAAATATTTAAATGGAGAATTTGATTTGTCT
>JAHEZG010000262.1 GCA_023251195.1 Chitinophagaceae bacterium
CACGAAACCATCCCTAAAGATAAAATCACCACTGTGTTTAAAATGGAGGCCGACCGCATGGCCAATTTAATTTTAGATCAGAACACGCTTGATGTGGAGCGGCAGGTGGTGGGAGAGGAATTGCGCAATGGCGAGAATAATTGGTTTCAACGAATGCACAATACAGTTTATGATCAGTTGTATCCTACAGGTCATCCATATCGCGTGGATGTAATTGGATACTTGGATCAGATAGTCTCATTTACCACAAAACAGTGTCAGGATTTTTACGATAAATTTTATAGCCCGAATAATGCAGTGATAATAGTTGTTGGAAATGTTAAACATGAAGATGTATTTGCATTAGCCGAGAAAAATTTCGGTGTCATTACAAAGCAAATTCCTCAATTAGAGAAATATAAAACACCTGATATTTTTTATGACTCGCTGCGTCAGTATGAATACTCAGTTGATTTTCCGGTGCAGATTTATGGTTACATAATCCCGAAACCTGCAGTAGGCGACAGTGATTTTTATAAATTTTTATTTCTGAAAGATTTATTGTTCACCAATTCGAATTCGGTTTTCAATAAAGAAATTGTGCAGGATATGCAGGCAGCTTATCAGATTTCTCCATTGAGCGATGACTGGAGTTTATACACAAACTACTGCGAACTTTATATAATCATGCAGGCTGCTCCGGGAAATGTGAAAGTGAAAAAGGCAATCAATACAGAAATACAATCCATCATTGATGAAGGCATGGATGAACAGCTGATGAAAGATTATTTACAAAGCATGAAAGCCGGGCGCACTTTGAATTTATATCAGAATGATTATGTGTCGAACGAATTGGGAATGGCAGAATTATACTTCGGCGATTATCAGAAGTATGATGATATATATAAGGCGTTTGAAAATATAACTCCTGAACAATTGCAGCAAACAGCAGCTAAATATTTCAATCCGCAGAATTTTAAAGTGTTAAACATTAAACCAACTTTTTGATTTGATAATTTGGTGATTTGATAATGAACTACAACAACCCGAAGTTCTGAATCCGAAACCCAAAACCCGAAACAATTCATTCACATTTCACAATAGCAAAATGAAAAAATATTTAAAGCCGATATTACTGTTTACTGTTCAGAGTTTACTATTCACCATTGCAACTGCGCAAACTTTTCCCGAAGTGCAGCAATTTCAATTGGCGAATAAATTAAAAGTGTATGTGATTCCGTATGGTGATATTCCTGCAACTGAAATTACATTGTTTGTTAACTGCGGACAGAAAAATGAAATACCCGGACAGCAATCGTATTCAGAAATAGTGGCGGACTGTTTAACTCTCGGCAGTGAAAAATACGACCGCACCCAATTGCAGGATGAACTTTTTAAACTCGGAACCGGAATTGGCGCTACAGCAAACGAAAATTACACAACTGTATCAGCGCGTTTTCTGAATGAGAATTTAGATAAGGGACTGGATATTTTTTCTTCGGTAATTATGAAACCATTGTTTCCAGATGAAGAACTGAAGCAATACATTTCGCAAACAGTTGATTTCAACAACATCAATAAAATGGATATCGGAAATCTGGCAAGTGTATTTTCAAACCTCAGTGTATATGGAATAAATAATCCGCTCGGCCGTTATTTTTATAAAGGCCAATTGATAAAAATTACACCTGCTATTTTGAAAGATTTTTATGCGTTCAACTATACACCCGGCAATTCACGTTTGGTCATTTGCGGGAAAACAGATTTGGCATCGGCAAAATTATTAGCCGAAAAATATTTTGCATCGTGGACTGCACCTTATGGTGAAGTGAATGGTGTAAGTTTTAGTGTTGATCCGATTAAAAAAACCGAAATTGGTTTTGTTAACCGTAGCGGAGCCACACAGGCATCGTTGCAATGGAATAAAATTGGTCCGCAACCATTAACCAGAGATGCCGATGTTTTCAGAATTGCCAATTATGTTTTCAATCAGGTTTTGTTCAAAGAGATTCGTGAGAAAGGAGGGAAGACCTATGGAATAAGTAGCTCGTATGATCCGGGTTCCGGCTCATCACTTTTTTCAATCAGAACACAAGTTCGCACCGAAGAAGTGAAAAACACTATGCTGTTATTTGATCAAACTCTTAAAAATTTTTACAACAACGGAATCAATCAATCGCAATTAGAAAAGGCAAAACGGTCAATGGAAAAATCGATAACCGGAATTGATAATCCGACTTCGTGGATTCAGTTTTTTAATCCGGTTGTTTATACGAATCCTGAAGCTAGAAAAAATTTAGTGAGCATGATGGCGCTCATCACGCTCGACGAAGTAAACAAAATCATCAAAAAATATTATACAGCAGACTCTTATAAATTAATTATTGCAGGTGAAGAAGAAGAGATTTCACCTTTAATTCCTGAATGGAATACAATTAAAAAATATACAGTTGCTGATCTAACCGGCTTATAATTTACATTATCTAAGTATGTAATAAACCTATCGTAAAATAGGGAAACATTTATTTATTAGTAGTTGCAAACAGGTTATCTTGTGCAGAAATAATAAGCGCATACAACATTTTTACACCTGCTTTTTTTTTGAAGAAATTGAAGTAACTAAATGCAGTAGTGTAAAAATATCGCGTTTATAATTTTTAGCTGAATAAAAATAAATTCAGTTTGTGTTATTATCAAAAACAGAATGCGGATGTTTTATTGTGAATTTTCAAATACAAATTATTCCTGTTCATCAGATTTTTTGATGACCAATGAGTATTATACATTAATCATTGTTGAATCTAAAAATAAGCAATAGATAAGCAGAATGACTAAGCAGAATATTTTTATTGTATTGCTTAATCAACTGATCAGGTATATTTATTCTAATAGTATTTACAGTACTAAGCGTGGTTTAATTTTTTTATTTTTTATCTGCTTTCCAGGTTTTTTATTGGCACAGAATTACAATATGTCGAATGGTAGTTTTTCTGATTGTTCAGGAAATTATTATGATCCGCAAGGGCCGGCAACCAATTATTTAAACAATTCAAATTTTACGCAAACCATTTGCAGCAGCGTAGCAGGTCAATGTGTTTCAATAACATTTACAGCATTTAACCTGGAAGCAGGATTTGATTTTCTGTATGTATATGATGGGGCAAATGCTACGCAAAATTTAGTTGGAATTTTTAGTGGCACTACTTTACCGGGAACCATCACTTCGTCAACCGGTTGTTTGACTTTTGTTTTTACATCAGACGCAACAACCCGCCGTCCAGGTTGGGAAGCAACTATTTCGTGCGGACCATGCAACAGCAATCCGGATTTTGTAATGTCGGGAACTCCGATCATTACTTGTAGTGGTACATTTTTCGACCCGGGCGGAACAGGTGACTATGCAAACAATTCAAATTTTACACAAACCATTTGCAGTGCAACGGCAGGGCAATGTATAAGTCTGTTTTTCTCACAGTTTTCGATTGAAAACACCTATGACTTTCTTACAATTTACGACGGTCCGAGTTCAGCAAGTCCGTTGATTGGAAGTTATACGGGCACCACCACACCCGGAACTGTAACAGCAAGCAGTGGATGTATAACCCTAGTATTTACTTCAGATTTTATAGGAACCGACATTGGTTGGGTGGCATCTATTGCTTGTGGTACTTGTGGCATCGGAAATACAAATTGCGGTTGTCCGGCAGGTGGAATTGCTCCCGTAAACGATGATTGCATCGGAGCCATAAATCTTGGTGCACTTCCAACACCACTCCCGTGTCCAAATGGTTCTGGATCTACAATTGTGACAACAGGTACAAATAATTGCGCAACGGCGACTCCCAATTTCGCATACATGCTCGGTTGCCAGCCTTCAGGGAATCAGCCTTGGCCTTCAGCTGATGTATGGTACCAGGTTACAATTACCGGAACTGAACTTCATCTTCAAATTCCGGGAGGGGGTTTGCAAACACCTTCTGTCGCAATTTTTTCCGGAGCAAATTGCAATAACCTTATTCCGATAGAATGTGCAGTGGGAAATGCTGCAGGTTTGAATGTAACATTTACAAATGTTTCACCTGGTACATATTGGTTACAGGTAAGTGGAGGAAACTTAAATGACCAATGCGATTTCACCATGATTATTTGGAATAATTTTGACTGCAGCGGGTGTGTGCTATCAAGTAATTTAACAGTCAATCCTCCTCCTGTAAATGGATATTACCAACCAGGACAACTTGTTAATTTTTGTGTAACAGTCAGCGATTATCAACAAACATCGGTCAATTGGTTACATGGAATAGTTCCAACATTTTCTTCCAATTGGAACATGGCTACTTTTAATGTTATATCTGTACCTTCATCATGTGATGGTTATGGAAACTGGATTTGGTATCCTGGAAATGTAACCAGTTCTGCAAATGGATCGGTTTCAGGCCCAGGGTTTTATTATGAATCTACGCTTGGTGATCCTGATATTTCTACACTCTGTTGTTTGGATGGAGATCCGGGAAATAATTATGGCGACAATAATCCAAATAATGTTTGCGATTGGACTTTTTGTTTTAGCATCGAAACCAACCCTCCGAACCTATGCGTCCCCAATGGTGATTTAAGTCTTGATGTTAATACACTTGGAGATGGTGAAAGTGGTAGCTGGACAGATCTTGGATGTACACTTGATCCAAATCTTACTTTCAATGCAATGATGCAATGTTGTTTACCGCCAACCATTAATACATCAGACCCTACTTGCTCAAACCCTGACGGGTCAGCTTCAGCATTAGGCGATGGTGCAGGTCCTTGGACATATGATTGGTATGATTCAGGTGCTATCTTATTACAAACTGATGCAAATATTAATGGATCTTCTTCAATCGGAAATCTTGCAGCGGGAAATTATTATGTTATTGTAACTGATGCCGCCGGATGTTCAACACTGACAAATTTTTCAATTAATCAATCCACAATTTTAAGTCTTACAACTACCCAATCCAATGTTCCATGTAATGGCGCATCAATGGGCGCAATAAACTTAACAGTAAACAGTTTAAACAGTCCGTTTATTTTTATTTGGTCAAATGGATTTGCAACAGAAGATTTATCAAACCTTGCTGCAGGTACTTATACCGTTACTGTAACAGATAATACAGGTTGCACCGGAACTACTTCAGTAACCATTACACAACTTTCAAATCCAACTGTTGTGCTTGTGCCAGCAAATGTTATTTGCAATGGTGGAAGCACAGGAAGCGTTTCGTCAATTGTAAATAATGGTACTGCACCCTTTAATTATTTGTGGTCAAATGGTTCAACTACATCGTCTATCAATTTACTTCCAATTGGAAATTATTCTTTAACGGTGACTGATGCGAACGGATGTACTGCAACTGCAAATTCAACTTTAACTCAACCGCCTGTAAATACAATCACACTTGAATCTGAAG
>JAHEZG010000023.1 GCA_023251195.1 Chitinophagaceae bacterium
TGTCTTTGTGTTTGTTTGCGTCGCTTGCAAAATCCAGTTTATGAATTGAAGTGTCGGCATTTCGTGCGTGACAAAAGCCACACTTTACACCGAGCGCTTCTTTAAATCCGTCCATCACTTTATCCAGGTCTTCATCGCTGATGTCTTTCGGAAGAACTTTTAAATTCTTGAATTTATCTACCGGGCGGGAATTAAATTTTACAGTTGCACTAATGGAAATGAATGCAGCAAATAGTAGAATCACGCCAATTGATTTCTGAGAAAAGAATTTCATGAACAACGATTTTTTTTGATAAAAGTAATTCAAAAACGAAATTCGAAAAGCCCTGTTGCATACAGTTGTTTTCGTCGAAAAAATTAAACTATGTTTGGCAACCATTTTTATGTTTACCGCCAACCAAGAAATCTTTTGCCCTTTTTGAAAAAATCCCTCTCCCTGTTTATTTCATTTTGCTTTGCCATAAATTTTATTTCGGCACAGAGTGTAACAGTTTCTGTTTTGCAGCAGGGAACCGGATTTGGCGATTCTGCATACTATGATATTCTGAAAGTGAATGCAGATAATTACTGGCTAGTGGGCAAGTACGGAATTATCAGCAACTACAATTTAAACGGAAATATTTCTGCCGTGAATTATCCTTCGAATCACACAGATATTTATAAAATTGACCAATTCGACGAACAGCATTATATCGCCTGTGCGGATAAGGGAAATTTATATTTCTACAACACGAATTCAAGGGAATGGAAATCGAAACAGATTGCCGGATTTGAGAATTCGTGCTTTTATAATATCACCATCATTGATAAAAAATCGGCACTGATTTGTGGTGGTCGCTCTGCGATTGCGCATTCGAAGAAAGCAATTCCGAACGGGTTCATTATAAAAACCGCTGATGGAGGAGAAACATGGACGAAAGTTTATTCGTCGCCATTCAAAATGATTTGGTCGGTGGATTACAATGCAGAAAATAAAAAAGCATCTGCGCTGGTTTATGTTCCGAATCACACTAGTCTATTTTCGTCAGCAGATTTTGGAAACACCTGGAAGAAGGAACGAAAAATCGGTCGCGGAATTTATTACGACATTGAATCGGGAGATAAGCAAGAACAGATTTGTTACGGCGGTAAAATAAACGGCAGCGGAAAACTGAAATACGGCAGCGAAGATGAAATTGAATTTAAGGAGTCAGGATTAATCTGGTCGAAAACTGTTCTGGATAATTATGAAATCATGACTGCGTGTAACGGCAATATTTTGTTTTCTGATAACGGAACAAATCGTCAACTTATTCATACCGAACTAACAGACAAGTTCAGTTTATATAAAGCGGCATTTGTCAATCCTACACAGGCAATTGTTGTTGGCAGTGGTAAAACTATTTTGCTGGTGAATATTCATCCGACTGTTACACAGGAATAAATTTCTGTTTTACAATTCATTTTTGTTTTTCAATTCAAGATACAATGCGAAGCATTGCGAAATCAATGCAGTAGTGTATGCATCAGATTTAAAGAATAAACATTTTCGTATTACAGTTCCGCCCGAAAAAAATACTCCGCCTGTCCAGTGGCATTCATCACCAGAAACAGTTTTTTGTTGTTGCAAATAATTAATTGCTGAATCAATAATTCCCCGCGTATTGTATGCTGAAAAATTTCCTGCATTCAATAAAGCATAGAGCGCATAAACGGTTGACTGAATTTTATCCTGATGATTCACAATCTTTTTGCTGGCGAATGAACCATCCGATTGTTGCGTGCTTTTAATATCAGCAATTAATAAATCAACACATGACCGTAACGGCGTGATACCTGCGCGATATGCTTTCGCTACTGCATAGTGAAGATGGTAGCGATTGGGATAGTAAATCGCAGCGCTGTTAAATTTTTCTCTGACAATTTTATAATTGATGAATGCAATAGCGAATTTGTAATTCGTTGAATCAACAATTTCATTATTCTCCCCGAGGAACGAAAGAATATTTGCATTCACAATTGCATCCACATCGTTGGTGCCATAAGGCATATAGGGTTTGTAGGCTTTGGGGCAACACTCACTGATGGGCAAAAAGAAAATACAGTTCTGTAAAAAAGTATTCACAATTGATTTTGGCCACAGCCGATGTTCTTTTCCCAGCCATGTGAGATAAGCGCCGGAATTTTTTTTATCAGCGCGGTTGTGATTGTACCAATGAAAATTTTTCCGGTCTGCATCACGGTAATTATTTACAACAGGAAGCAATGCAAGTGTATCAGTCGAGTAAATTATTTTATTGTGCAGCAGCAGCGCCATGAAACCTTCGGCAGTATCATCTGCATCGTCCATCACATTGGCGGCTTTTTTTATGTACCTGTTTTTAAGATTGAAAGTGGTGGGGCGGCGAACCGGCGGACGAATTCCTGCTTTATTTTTTCTATGAAGATTGGATGGAAGCCAGTGCCAGAAATTAAATGTTACACTATCGCGAAACAGCAATGTTGCATCATACGCGCGATTGATAGTCGGATATAAAAAAGCATATTGATTTCTATCTGATAAATAAATTTTCGCCAGGCAGTTGTGAATCGCGGCAGTTGTAAAACAATTCTGGTCTTCGTAATCTTTAGGTTTTCCCAATAGCGGAAACGGAAGTGATAAACCCATTGTGCTTTGCCACTCACCTGCGAAACGGATATTCTTTTTTGTTTCGGTGTATTGATGATTGATGATATAAGTGAGCGATTTTTTTAAATCGGATTTTACTGAATCAATATTAACCGATTGTGCTTCCGCCGATCGATAAGCAACAAAAGAGAAGAATAAAAAGAAGATAAAAAATTTATGCGGCACGGCCTGAGTTCTGTTAAGAAAAAACTTTCACCAATGATAAACTGAATTGGTAAAAATAACAGCATACATAAATTCCATCAGGTAAAAATTTTATAGCCCTAATTAATAATCCATAACAGAACCGGCTTGTCTGATGCTTTTAATAATTCATCCAGCTTCAGCATAAAATTATTTGAAACGGCAGGGCATCCCCAGCTTTCGGCGGAACCATTCGGAAATATTTCTTCGTCACTTACCGCTTCCCAAGAATGCAAAACTATTGTGCGCTTCAGAGCATTTGAATTCGAAGAATCCAAACCATACAGCAGGTACTTGATATTTATTCCCCACTGACTGTAACCTCGGTCGGCAACTTTATATTTCCCTAATGACGAACAATGGCTGTCGCAGGTATTGCTGAATTGCGGAGATGTTCTTGTGTTGTCGCTGCTCCATCCGTTATTACCGCAACCGTGAGTCACCAATCCTTGTTGCGAAATTTTATGGACTTTAAAATTCCAAACCATAAAACGGTTTTTGCCTGAATGAATACTTATATCAATCACGAAATAAAAATCAGTATTGAAATTATTTACTTTGCAAAAGGCAAGAGCTTCTTCACTCAGCGATTTTAATTTAGAAGTATCTGTAAGAACCGCTTTTTCTTTTTCAGCAACTGAATTTCCATTGCATGAATTGAAAACAATAATTTGAAACAGAATGAAAAAATAAATCTTGATTGTTGATTGCGCTAAAATTTTCATAATTGAAATTGATGAGAACTCAATAACGAAGAACAGAAGGAAAAATTATTTTTTCAGAAAAAAATCGCTTTAATAAACTATTCAATTTTTCTTTCTCGATGCAACAACGGAAGTTTTTCATATTGCGCAATACTTTCAGATAGCAGTGCGCCTTCGTTACTGAAATTCCAGGTAAATAAATTTTTTACCGGATGGTCTTTGCGGATTTGTTGGATGGCACCGAGCGCAATTTTTTTTGCCAAACCCTTTCTTCTGAATTCTGGAAGAACCAATGCAGAACACAAGTACAACGCATCGTATTTAATATTCAACGGAGTTTTATTAAGCAGTTCGCTTTCAGAAATTTTTTCAGCAATAAAATCATTCATCAATGAAATACTAGTTGGTATCAACAGAATCCAAACCACCGGACCATCACCTTCATTGTGTTCTGATAAGGTTGCCGGATGTAATAACTCTAGCTGTTTAATTACTTCCTCGTTAACATCCAACTGATTCGGGTCATTGTGTGCAGCGAATGTTTCAACCGCAAGATTTATCATTCGCTCAAAATTTGTGGAGGTCATAGTGAAAAAATTATTAAGTCAAGTATAGAACAACAATTCCGTCTCAGCATTCTATTGTAATCAGAAATCTGCGTTTCTAAGTGCAGGGGCCTTTTTGTATGACCATAGAAAAAATATAGCGTTTTCTTTATTGAAGTATTATTTTTTCAGTGAAAATATTTTTGTCTGTTACAAGTTGAATGAAATAAATTCCTCCGGCAAAATTATTGGTAGAAATTGATGAATTGACTTTATCAATCCTTGTAGTGAAAATGATTTGACCAAGTTGATTATAAAATAAAAGTGTACCGCGATTGTTAGTTTGAATAGAGATGTTTTCGTTAGACGGATTTTTAAACACAGTAAAATACATCGTTGATGAATTGAAATCAGGAACAGAAAGACAATCATAAACGGTCATATAATCTGTCATTAAAATTGTATCAATACCAAAAGCATTTGAAACAATTAATTTAACATCAAATATTCCTGCACTATCAAAACTAACTATTGGGTTTTGGCTAGTTGAAGTTGAAGGGGAGCCCCCCTCAAAAGTCCATTCCCATGATAAAGGATAGTTTGTTGATGTGTCGGTAAATTGTACTGCTGATAACGCACAAATACTTTTGGCTGAAGAATAAAATCCAGAAATCGGAATTATAACAGAAGTGCAAATATTTATGATTTCAATTCCACTTCTAACTATAGTTTGGGCTGGAAAGTTTGTTGTATTTGCAATTGTTACTGTAATTGGATTGCTTAAAAGAATTATTGGCGAGTTTGTAACGAATGTGGTTGCGTTATTTTCTAAGCAACCTGACGAACCATTTGTACTAAGTTTCATTAACTCATTTTGCTCACCGGCTGTAACATATCCACCATCAAAAGTTTGAATTACAGACCACGCAGTTCCATAGCTTGAATCAGCATATACTTTAGACCAAATGATATCACCAACTGAATTAACTTTTAGTACATATGGAGCCCATGTGGTAACACCAAAACCGTCAGTATATCCGCATATCACAAATCCACTATCAGATGTTTGAGAAACATAAAATCCCTTAATAAATCCTGAGCATCCATAGGTTTTAGACCATATTAAATTTCCGATACTATCAGTAATCAGCAATGAAGCATTACCTCCTGTAAAACCGGCAACGGCAAACCCACGGTTAAATGTTTGTTGTATACAAAATGCGAAGTCTTGACCCGAACTACCATAAGATTTAGTCCAAAGTGTGTCGCCTATTGAATTCATTTTAATAAGAACAATATCACAGTTACTCATGAATGCACTCAAAACACCTAAAGCCACAAAACCACTATCTGAGGTTTGGCAAATCGAATAACTTACATCGTTACTTATACCTTTAAATACCCTTGACCATTCAACTATTCCGTTTGAATCAGTTTTAATAACATAAATGCCAGAACCAAAATTATTCGTTGAACCAGTAATAATAAAACCTCCATCAATCGTTTGATGCACTCGTCTTGCTACATCATTACCAAATGCTCCCCCGAAGTTTTTAGTCCATAATGTATCACCATTTGAATTTGTTTTTATTAGATAAACTTTTCCGCTATAAGTAAAACCTGCAAGAATGTAACCGCCATCTGAAGTCATTTCCGTCGAATAGGCAATAACATCTGAATCTTCTCCATACATTCTTGTCCAGACTGTGTCGCCAAATGCATTAGTTTTTATCAAGCATGCATACTGATGATTAGAATCTAAATTGTCATTCCACCAACCAACTGAAATATAACCACTGTCAGTTGTTTGTTTTGTTTCATATAAGTTAGTTGCAACAACTTCTTTTTGAAACATTACTTGTGCAGAAACAGAACAATGCACAATAAAAACAGAACAAAAAAAACTGAAAAATGTAAAAATCTTTTTCATGATTAGATTTTGATTTATTGAAAATTATTTCCAGCGGATTTCATTCACTGCATCATAAACCTAATTAATTTGATATAGATAAATTAAATTCATTTTATCAATGGAAAATCTGAATTCAGCAAAATTCTTTTGTCACAGCAGGGTTAATGTTATCAGAACCCTGCGTTATGAATCAGCAAAACTCTTCGTGGCTCGATTGGCTTTCTGTTTCCAATGTAACATGATGAATGTTGTTGTGTTTCAGCTCGTGCTTGAGTTCGTGCTTGAGTTCGGCAATTTCTTTTTCATTCATTTCATCTTCTACAATCAGGTGAGCAGTCATTGCGTTTTTTGATGTGCTCATTGCCCAGATGTGTATGTGATGAATGTTTTTTACTCTCGGAACTTTTAAGACTATTGATTTTATTTTTTCAAGGTCAATACTTTCAGGCACCGCATCAAGAGTGAGCCGTAAACTTTCAAATAAAATTTTCCAGGTTGAAAAAAGTAGTGATAACATTATCACCAGACTGATTGCCGGGTCAATCCATTTTAATTTAGTGTAATAAATAAGGAGTCCGGCAATAACAACACCAACAGAAACCAGTGCATCCAATGCTAAATGAAGGTATGCACCGCGGATATTTAAATCTTTTCCACGATCACGAAAAAATAAAAAAGCCGAAAGTGTATTTATGACAATGCCGATGGAGGCAACAACAATGATTGATATTCCCGGCGTTTCTACTGGACTGATAAACCGGTGAATGGCTTCCAAGCCAATGCTGCCAACTGCTATTAAAAGTATAACTGCATTAATCAACGAAACTAAAATGGTGCTCTTGTGATAGCCGTATGTAAATGTATTTGTGGCCTTTGCTTTTGAAAGTTTAAAAGCTATTAATGAAAAACTCAGTCCGGCTACATCACTTAAATTATGACCGGCATCTGATAGCAGTGCTAATGAGTTGGTATAAAATCCTGCTGCAAATTCAATCAGTACAAACGCGCTGTTCAAAATTATTCCGAGCGCGAATGCACGGCTTACATTATGAAACTGAGTGTTGTGATGTTCGTGTTTATGTTCAAGCATAAATCAATTTGCGCTTGCAATTCTACTCTCCATTCTTCAATGAATTTAAAATACTTGTGGCTGCATAATATGCTGTGGAAAAACATCCCTGCAATAAATATCCTCCGGTGGGGGCATCCCAATCCAGCATTTCGCCAATGACAATGATGTTTGGAAATTTTTTTAGAGAGAAATTTTCATTCAGTTCTTCCAGCGCAATTCCGCCAACAGTTGAAATGGATTCTTCAATTGGTCGCAAAGAAGAAACGGGAATGGATAAATTTTTAATGGAAGAAATAAATGATTCAGGTTGAATAAAAATTTCTTTTGAAGTGAATTGTTTTATCAATGCCAACTGAACTTCATTGAGATTGAAAACTGTTTTATAATTTTTTGTCGGAATAGTTTCTCCGGCTATTTTATTTTTTAATTGAACAATTGAATTGGTTGGTTTGAAATCGATGTGAATGATTGGCTCAACATTTTTCGAAATCATTTTTCGCACCTCAGCAATAATTGGATACACCGCATTTCCCTCCAAACCATAATGTGTAATTAATGCTTCGCCTTTTATTGTAAAATCATTTATTGAAATAGAAATATTTTTCAACGGTGTGCCCGCATATTTTGATTTGAAATCTTCAGTCCACTCCACATTTATCCCACAGTTGCTGGATTGAAACGGAATTGTTTTAACTCCTATTTTATCAAATTCATTTCGCCATAAATCATTTGAACCGGTAACCGACCATGATGCACCGCCCAATACAAAAATGTAGAAATCGGCTTTCATCGCTATTTCAATTTCATTATTTTTAAAGACAGGATTGTTTTCTGAATTGAATGAAACAAACTCCTGTTCATAATGAAACCGCACATTTTGCTGAATCAATTTCTCTTTAATTTTTTGTAGCACTTCAATTGGTTTTATTCCAATCTCAGGAAACACTCTTCCGCTTGAACCAACATAAGTTGGTATTCCCATTTGCAGCAACCAGTTTCTTGTTGCATCAGAATCGAAAGATGAAATTGCATATCTTAAAAAACCGTTTGGCGAAAACTTATTTAATAAATCATTTCCGGTTGCACTGTTGGTTATATTAAATCCGCCATTGCCAGCAACTAAAAATTTTCGTCCTGCGGTTTTTCCTTTCTCATAAATATGAACTTCACAAAATGGACTCAACACATCAGCAGCAATTAAACCCGCTGCGCCTCCACCGATAATGATTATTTTTTTTCGATTGATAAAATGGAATTGTGGTTAGCAAACATAGATATGGAAAGAAGGATTGAACTCAAAAATTTACACCCCTCTGTCAATACAAATTTTATTCAGCCACTTCACCATCAGAAAAATAATGAAGGCTGTAGTCAACGCTAAGCAAAAATTCACCAGAAAAAAATTGTACTTGCTTTCATAACCATCCCACATGGAGGCAAGCACACCACTGAATTTTACTCCCAATGAAATGGATAAAAACCAACCACCCATCATGAGCGCAGTTAATCGCGGCGGACTCAGTTTTGACACCAGGGATAATGCCATCGGGCTTAAACATAATTCGCCGAAGGTGATAACACAGTAACTTCCAATGAGCCACAACATGGAGCTTTTTTCCATTCCGTTGTTTGAATAAACTGCGGCGGCAATCATCACTACCATTGATAAGGCCGTGATGAACAAACCGAAAAATATTTTCCATGGAGTTGTTGGTTCTTTTTTTCTTCTGCGTAAAAATGAAAAGAAGGCGATAACAACCGGAGTAAGCACAACAACAAAAAACGGATTAACCGATTGAAATATTTCGGTTGAAATGAGTTTAGCCGATTCTCCTTCAGCAGGTTTCTCCGATGCAGGCATGTTTTTGAAATAGGCCGGATAATCAAGTGTCTTAATAATTTTTCCGCTGTCATCTTTCTGCACTCTGAATTGTTCGTCGGTCAGGTTTACTGAATCCAATTTCATTTCTACTGTTTGCACCATGCCCAATGTTTTTGCAGGTGCCTCAAATTGTTCGCTGATGTTTCTGTTGGTATAATTCTCGGCCCAGATGGTCATGGCTGTTCCGTTTTGTTTGAACACGGCCCAGAAAATAATTGAAACTGCAAACACCGCCAGCAATGCCGCCAATGGTTTGCGGTCTTCGGTATTCGAACGGATTAACAGCGATGCATAAAATGCAACTACAGGTATGGCTCCGAAAATAAATGCGTCGGTTGAATCGCTTCCGAAAATATTTCCCGGAAGAATCCAGCCGATGTAACCAACTATCAAAGCAGGCAGCAACACAATGCCGAAAATTTTTCCGAGCGACAGGTCTTCGGGCTTGGCAGGTTTTATAACATCGGCATGAGCATAGTGTTTATTTCCCAGCCAAAAAATTCCAACACCTACAAACATTCCGATACCTGCCGCGGCAAATGCATGACCCCACGAAAAACTATTACGCAGGTAGGCAGCAAAAAAATTGCAGATGAATGCACCGATATTAATACCCATGTAAAAAATATTATACCCTGTATCTTTAAGCGACTTGTATTTTTCATCGTTGTAAACATTGCCGAGAATGGTGGAAATGTTTGGCTTGAAAAATCCATTGCCGATGATGATTAATAAAAGTGAAATGTAAAAAGCAGGAAGCCCCGGCAAGGCCAAACCACAATAACCGCAACCCATTAATATGCCGCCGATGGTAATGGATAAGCGATAGCCCATAATTCTATCGGCCAGCAAGCCGCCAATGAATGGAGTGAGATATACCAATGCAATGAAAGTTCCGAAAACATCCGATGCTTCTTTTCGCTCGAAACCCATTCCGCCTTTTTCAGAATCATTCATGTACAAAAAGAAAATGCCGAGCATTAAATAAAATCCGAATCGTTCCCACATTTCGGAGAGAAAAAGGAAGGGCAGCGCTTTTGGGTGTTTCATATATATTTCAATTGATTTAAGGAGTGAATATTAGTTTTTATTCGCGATTAATTTATACTCGCTGAAAATCTTTTGAAGTAAGAGACTACGATTAATATTTTTACAGGAACTAAAAATTCAACTCATGCGAAACTTGTTCGTTTTTGTTTTACTGCTTTTATCGATATTCAGCAGCGCACAAACCTCTGGCCCTCGATTTTCAAAGTATCCGATTGGCGAATCAACTGTGCAGATTTATTTTCCATCGCAACCTGATGAAGTATATGTTGATTATTCTCCTGATAGCTCAATGGTTTATACAGTGGAGTGTACGGATTCTTCGACCGGTCAGGATTTTCAGTTCGGTGCAATTGTGGTGAATCTGAAAGATGAAATAGAGGAAGACCTGCAGGAAGAATTATTGGTTTCGTATCTTGATTATCTGAAAGAGTCTTTTAATATTGAATCAGCAGCAGGTTACGGGAAGGGGCATACTCTAACGACTCATGAAAGCGCGAAAGGCATTATTGATTTATGGGAAGATGAAGATTTACAAAAATGGGAAATCACCGGATGGATCGCCGAAAACACCATAGTAGTTTTATTTGAATACGGACCTGATGAATATCCGAATAAGAGTGTGATTGAAATATTTATGAAGGGCGTTCGGTTCTCTGGCGATTAAACTTCAGAATGAAAATTGTTTTTCTCTCATTCATTTTATTTTTTGCATGTGAATTTTCTTTTGGGCAAACAATAAATAATTCTGCCGGCGATTCTTTAATCAATACTTTAAAACCAGGAACATCGCTTGAAGAGTTTAATAAAATATTGAACACCGATAAATATGTGTTGGTTGATTTTTATGCCGACTGGTGCTTGCCATGCCGGCAACTTGCTCCCGTGATTGCGACAATAGCACAGGAAATGAAAGATAAAGCTATTGTGATTCGCATTAATCAGGACAACAATAAATTATTAATGGATGCTTTGAAAGTTTACGAACTTCCAACCATTCTTATTTATAAGAATCAAACCATCAAGTGGACCGGAATTGGTTTTTTCGGAAAAGAAATTATTGAAGAAGAGTTGAAATAATTTAAGCGCAGTGTTCTGATTACATTAACCCTGCTTGGACGAATAATACTTCTGTCTTAGCACTTGTAATTTATCACTATTCTTCAAAGTCTATATTTGGCAACTCATTTTATTCAGGCGCATGACCAAACAATTTTTTTTCTTTTTCTCTCTCTCTTTTTTAATCATTAATAATTCATTCGCACAAATGCCAAAGGGTGGTTTTGGCAAACAAATGAATGTCGGGCATTTTTATGGGCGGGTGATTGATGCCACTTCAAAAAAAGGAATTGAATTCGCGACCGTTCAGTTAACACAAAGCAGAATGGATAGTGTGACCCATCAACCAAAAGATGTGGTGATTGCAGGGCAGCTCACAAAAACAAATGGTGATTTCAGTCTGGAGAATTTACCGGTGATGGGCGAATACAAATTGCAGATTACAGCAATGGGATATGGTTTATATGAAAAAAAATTATCGTTCAATATAAAAATGGGTCAGGGCAATATGCAAATGATGAATGCAGTTGACAAAGATCTTGGAAATATTTCATTGGAAATTACCGCAGTCAATTTAAACGAAGTGGTAGTGACAAACGAAACCGGTGTGTTCGAAATGAAGATTGACAAGAAGGTTTACAATGTTGGAAAAGATGCTTCGAACGCAGGGGGAACTGCCGAAGATGTTTTGAAAAAAGTGCCTTCGGTAAATGTGGATATTGACGGAAATGTTACCATGCGAAATGCAGCACCACAAATTATGGTGGATGGAAGACCCTCAACTTTATCAGTTGACCAGATTCCGGCTGATGCAATAGAAACCATTGAGGTGATTTCAAATCCTTCAGCAAAGTTTGATGCGAGTGGTGGTGGTGGTGGAATATTAAATATTGTTTTGAAGAAAAACAGAAAGCCCGGTTACAATGGAAACATTCGCGCCGGCATTGATTCAAGATTAAAGTTTAATTCGGGAGGAGAACTCAACAACCGGCAAGGAAAAGTAAATATGTTTTTGAGCGGCATGTTCAATCAACGCAAATCAATTGTGGAAGGACTAACTGATCGCTCTTATAAATTATTGATTCCCGGAATTGATTTATTGCAGACCGATACTTCCATTACAAAAGGATTTATGGGATTTGGTCGCGGTGGTTTCGACTGGTTCGTGAATAACCGAAACACACTCACCGTTTTTGGAATGTATAACCGCGGCTCATTTCATCCAACCGGCGAATTGTTTTCGGAATACAAGTACTTCGCGCGATTTTCAAAACATCGGAACCGGAATTTCTTTCAAACACATTTATCCGAAAGAAGGAAAATACTGGTCGGCTGATATTAATTACAACAAAAGCAATTCATCAAACACAGGTGATTATCAAACAAAATATTTCGGCGCTGATGGCATTACCACTGATTATGTAGTGTTGCAAAAACTAAAAGGAAGCGGCGATGTGCAATTCCTAACTGCGCAAACCGATTATGTAAATCCAGTTTCTGAAAAAATAAAAATTGAAACAGGCTTGCGCGCCGCAGTAAGGCAGTTCAACAGTTCATCTGCCAACTTGGTGTACGATTCTGTTGCGAACGACTACATAAATATTCCTTCTGATATCAATGATTATAAATATACCGACCAGGTATATGCGGGCTATTTTACTTTCACAAATCAGTTAAAAAAGTTTGGATACCAGGTAGGTTTGCGGGGTGAAAGTTCTTTTTATACCGGAGAAATTATCAGTAATCATTTAAAGTACGACCATACTTATCCGGTGAGTTTATTTCCAAGCGGGTTCATGAGTTACAAGATCAACGACGATAATACTTTTCAGTTTAACTATTCGCGCAAGATTAACCGCCCCACTTTTTTTCAGTTGCTGCCATATACCGATTATACCGATTCGCTCAATCTCACCCGTGGAAATGCTGATTTGATGCCTGAGTTTGTGAATTCACTGGAAGCAAACTTTCAAAAAATATTTGATCGCAAAAACAACATGCTTGTTTCGGTTTATTATAAAAACACTACAGGCATCATTACCAACTACCAGGTTTTTGAATTTGATTCGGTGTTAAATCATGGCGCCATCATTTCAACTTATGCCAATGCTAATTCCAGTTATGCTTATGGTGTTGAACTCACTACGCAAAATGCCATTACCAAGTGGTTCGATTTATCGTTCAATGCAAATGCTTACAATTCGTATATCAACGGAACAAACCTTGTTGAGAATTTAAGCAACAAGCAATTCAGTTGGGTCACAAAAGTGAATACGACTTTTAAAATTCCTAAAAATTTTACACTGCAAATCTCAGGTGACTATCGTTCTAAAACAGCATTGCAGGTTGGCGGAAACAGTCAGGGACGCATGGGAGGAGGAATGGGTGGCGGCGGCGGCATGGGCGGCGGCGGTTACTTTGGCGGAACCACCACTACTGCTCAGGGATATACTAAACCAACATACGGAATTGATGCTTCCATAAAATATGAATTCATGAAAAATAAAGCGGCCTCACTTTCATTCAGCGTTTCCGATGTTTTTAAAACCAAGAAAAATATCACTTACTCCTCGTCCGAATTTTTCACGCAAACAGTTGACCGCCGCCGCGATGCACAAGTATTTAAACTCAACTTCAATTACCGGTTCGGAAAATTTGATGTATCACTCTTCAAGCGCAAGAACATGAACATGGACATGCCCGATGTTCCGATGCAATAATTAATTCAGCAGCGCAATAATTTTTTTTAGGGGAAAAGAATACAGACTACGCTGGTTTGCCTTCGGTGGTTTGTCAGAACGCGGGTTTGTCTTTGCTGTAGCTGCCTTGCGGCAGTAGGTTTTGCGTTATAGAGTTTTAATTGTTGTTGGTCAGGCGACCAACAACGGCGGAGGGCTTTAGTTAAGTTATGAAGCAGCACGGAAACATTGCCGAACAGTCAGAACGGAATCATTAGTTTCATTGATGAATGCATGTTGGAGCGCAAACATCAATAACCGCGGTTGTATCATTTATTAAATAAGACATAAAAAGTGTATCTCCGCTTATACTACCGGTTCCAGCAACTTTCCAACCGTTTGAATCCGGTTCCTGAAATGCAATTGCGAACTCATTACCACTTACAGTTGCAATTACTGGAGAGGTAAAAAAATTCCAAAAGTTTGATATCTCTATTTTTGTAACATCTGAATCATAATTTGAGATATCAAAATAGTAATTAGTGGACCCTGAGTTAGAACACATATCACTCACAGAATAATTCCCAATAAATTTTGTTCTCATTTCGGTTTGACAACTATCTCCTTCGTAACCAGCAGAACAATTACATAGACCACTGACACAAGTGCCCCCATTGAAACACACAACATTTAAACAAGAATCAATGAGTACATCGCAGGCAATTCCTGACCACCCAGTAGCACAATTACAATTTCCGTCAACACAAAAGCCACCATTAAAGCAATCAATGTCTTTACAGGTATTTTTCTTACAAGAAATATAGAAAACTGAAATAGAAGTTGATATAAGTATAAGGAAAATAGAACTGAATACTGTTAGCTTTTTCATGATCCAAATTGAGTAAATGAAAAATATTTTTTTTATTAAACTCTAAATAGAAATTTTTATTGTATTGAATTAATTTTCCACCGCAGTTCGTGTCTCCACGAACTACAATTTTTTTCTTCGCCTAGGTGCGTGTCCTCACGCAACGAAATTTTGTCTCGGGGTTACTGCAATCAAAACCCTGCGTTTAATTCACGAGTCGTACTTCTCACGCTCAAATCTAACAAACAGCTAACATCATTTTCAATTTTTCATTTGATGTGCCGATGCAATAATTAATTCAGCAGCGCAATAATTTTTTCCTTCAGTATTTTTTTCTCCGCATCAGATTGTGTTAGTCGCGCTGCATTTTCAAAATATTTTTTTGCTTCAACTGAATGATGCAACCGCGAATGAATTTCGCCAAGCAAACTGTGATAGAGATAAAATGTTTCCATTTTCTTTTTATCTGAAATGTTTTCGAGTGAGGCAAGCGCTTCTGCTGCTCCATGAACTTCCATTACTGCAACAGCTTTATTTAATTCTGTTACAGGTGACGAAGAAATCCGGCAAAGCAATTCGTACAACTCTAATATTTTCTGCCAGTTTGTTTTGCTGAAACTTTCCGCCTTGCAATGTTCGAATGCAATGGCTGCTTCAATGTGGTAAGTGCTGAGTTCGTTTCCAAAAGCAGCTTTGTTCATGTATTCGCTGCCGGAAAAAATCAAATCAAAATTCCACTTGCTTCTGTCCTGATATGGAAGCAAAATAATTTCTCCTTCTGATGTTAGCCTGCTTTCACTTCTTGCGGCATGAAAACACATCAATGCCATCAATGCAAAAACTTCGGGTAATTGTGTGTGCTGATTTTCAGTAAGGAGTTTGCAAAGCATCATGGCTTCATCAATCAAATCTTCGCGAATGAGTTGTTCTGCATTTGTTGAATTGTATCCTTCGTTGAATAAAAGATAAATGGAATTGAGCACTGCATCGGTTCTGCTTTTTAATTCTTCAGTTGATGGAATGGCGAGTTTTATTTTTTTCTCCCTGAAAAATTCCTTGGTGCGATACAATCTTTTTGAAACCGTATCTTCAGATGTAAGAAATGCTTTTGCAATTTCCGCTGTACTGAAACCGCAAAGTGTTTTTAAGATGAGGGTGATTTGATTCTCTTCCGAAATTTCCGGGTGGCAACAAGCGAACATCATTCGCAGTAAATCATCTTTCACCAATTCTTCTTTCCAGAGTGTTTCCATTGTTGTGGCAAGCGTGTATTCTGATGTCAGCAGTTTGCGTTCATTATCGCTGAAATCATATTGCAGCGAATGTTTGTTTCTGCGAATAATATCTATCGCTTTATTTTTTGCTACCCGAAACAACCATGCTGAAGGATTATCGGGAATACCTTTTAATTTCCATATACTGATTGCATCAATGAAAGTTTGCTGCACCACATCCTCGGCAGTTTCTAAATTTTCTGTCCCGAATATTTTTGTTAAAACAGAAACCATCTTCCCCGAATCGTGACGGAAAAGATGGTCGGTGAGTTTGTTTGTATCTAACATTTAGGGGGCAGGAATCAGGTGTCAGGGATCAGGTGTCAGTTATGTTCAACGATTTAATGAGGCCATTAATAATTTTTGAATTTTCAACACACTGAAAAATTAATTTCTGACTTTTTGTTTCATCTAAATAACCAAGTCGGGTTGCCAGAAACAACATTGATTTTACTTCGCTGCATGATGCTAAAGAAATAAACAGAAATCGTCTGAAATCTAAATTTGAACTTCTGTCAAATCCTTCAGCAATATTATTTGAAATGGAAACTGCTGCTCTGCAAATCTGGTTTCGGAAATCCCAATCTTTCGAATCTTTAAATGAGTTATAAATATCAACAGCAATATTCTGTGCTTTCTGCCAAGCGATTATATCTTCAAATTTTTGAATCATCTATCTGAACTTTAGAATCACAGAATACTGACACCTGACACCTGACACCTGACACCTGACTACTATCATTTCGCTTTCATCTTATTGTTCTTCGCATCATGCGTTAACTCAGCTAAACCAAGTTCTTCCATGAGCGGTGGAATGTAAACCCCGAATCGTCCGCGCAATCCTTTCTTTAAACCATACCAGCCACCAACCGGATTTTTTGGTGAGCGTCCCCAGTCTTCAACAGTTCCTTCCTTGGTCGGCTTCTGTTCATCGGCGCCTCCCAAGTCCATCCAGTCTTTGTGTTTCTTTAACATAGTGTGCAAGTCGTTCAAACATTTTGCATCGTAGAGCAAAACAGTTTTACCAACTGTGCAAACAATAACTTCTTTATCGTCTTTTACATCTTTATACATTTCGTATTCCGATGTTCCGGGTGGAGTTTTCAGTTTCCACGGATTTTCTTTTGTGCCCTTCGCCATAAAAAATCTTTTTTATCTCCACATGCTTAATATTCCAAAAGCAGCAACGGCGCGCAAGCCCCAATATCCAATGTGAATTAAAAACCAGTTGCGGCCTTTGTTTTCAAAAAGCGCGGGAGTTCCGAACACAGGAATTAAAACCATAAATAAAAATATCATGGCGTGCACCAGTCCGTGCCCGAAAGTATGATAGCTGTGTCCGTCGGGTGCAGTGTCCTGACCGGGTCCTGTAACATTTGCCATCAGGAACATTGTAAAGAATATAGTCATCAATATGGTGAGACCATAAGTCAACCCCGGATTTTTTGGTTTCAGTTCATCAACAGTAATTCCTCGGGCCTTTGCATAAACCGAACCCATTACTGAAGGATGAAACCATACAAATCCAATTACTATTTGTGCAACTACCGCCGCTGCGAATGCTAACCAGTTAACTTCCATTTTTTTAATTTTTGTTTTTTGGGGATGAATGAATTTGTTAAATGTAATTTTTAAGATTGAATCAATTATTTTACTTTGATTTTAATTATTTTATAAAACAGATAAGACCAATTACATGGTCATTTCCTGAATCTCGCGAACTTCAACAGTTCCATTATCGAATTCAAGAATCGGACAACCATTCGCAATGCCTGTTGCTTCGTCAATTGTTGATGCTTTGCAAATCAGGTAGCCACCCACCATTTCTTTTCCTTCAATGAACGGACCATCAGTCACCGTTTTTTTTGTTCCGGTAATTTGTTTTCCGTCGCTGCTTAAAGGTTGTGCGCCAACAAATTTTCCCTGTTGCGTCATTTCGCCCATCCACGCTGCCCAGCGCTGCATGTGCTGCTGCCATTTTTCGGGTGACTGCCGAAGGTTTTTTCCGTCGCCACCTCTGAATAGTAATAAGTATTCTTTCATTTTGAATTTGTTTTTGTTTGTGATTATGTGAATTGATTTAATTATTTAAATGCCGTAGGAACCGACAAGGCTAACTTCTGTGGCAACAGGTGGTTCGTCGCACCGGTCTTTAAGATCTTTGGTAAATTCTTTAAAAGCCGGAGATGAATTGAGCGGATTGGTTCCGTCAATGGTTTCAATGGAGGCAATATGTATAAACGAAACGCCATCGGCCATTACATAACTTGTATATCGCAACCCGTCTGGTGTGTTTAACTTTAATTCTTCAAAAACTTTGCTGACAAGCTGCTTGTTTTCTTCAGTTCTTTCCGGTTTTACTCTGTAACGAACAAATACTTTTTTCATTTTGATTTTATAGTTGATGAATTATTTGTTTGAATGAAGTGCTACCGAATTTCCTTCTGTATCGGTGAAGAAAGCCATTTGTCCGAATTCGCCAACAGGAGTTTTAGGCATGGTGATTTTTCCTCCGGCCTTTTCAACTTTTGCAAGTGCTTTTTTTAAATCAGGATTTCCGTTCAGGTAAATTTTTGCGCCGTCCTTACTTGGCTTGTGCATTTTGCTTTGCACCAATCCGCCCGATGCTTTACCGCTTCCCGGGTCACTTGGAAAGAAAGCCATTTGCATTCCCATCATTTCCACCTGCTCCATTTTAATTCCGAAAATAGTTTCGTAAAATTTTTTGGCGCGATTAATATCCTTCACAGATATTTCAAACCAGTTGAGTGAATTTTCTTTGCTAGTCATTTTGTTTTTGTTTTAAAGGGGTTTAAATTTTTATTTTAATATCAATGACGAATTCGTTTTGTGAATTTGGACAAAACAAGAAAAAATATTTTTATTAAAATGAACCGTCAATGCTTTAACCTTTATTTGCCGCAATGCTGAAAAAAATAATATTCATTTCAATAGTGCTGTTTTCTAAAGTGTGTGATGCGCAGGATACACTTCATTTCATGAGTTACAATCTGCTGAACTACTATGGGAGTGCTCAGGATTCCGCTACACGAAATCCATATTTCAGAACAACAATGAGCGCAACTCATCCTGATATAATTACCACTCTTGAAATTGCAACCGAAAGCAGTTCACTTGGATTTTTAAATGGAGTATTAAAAAAAGTGGATACCGCTTATCACAGTGCACCATTTGTTCCGGGCCCCGATACAAACAGTTCACTTTATTTTTTATCGAACAAGTATAGTTGTAATAGTAATGCTGCTATTCATACTGCTCTTCGCGATATTAATCATTACACGGTTGTGCAATTGCAAACCAATGATACGGTTCATGTTTTTGTTGTGCATTTGAAAGCAAGTTCAGGCACAGTGGAAGAAGCAGATCGGTTAGCTGAAGTAAATGAATTGCGATTTGTTACTGATGCATTACCGATTGGATCTTCATTTATTGTTTGCGGTGATTTTAATTTTTATAATTCTGCTGAATCGGGATATCAAAGACTACAAGATATATCTGGTTCCGGATATGTTATTGACCCAATCAACATGACCGGAACATGGAACAATTCCAGCTACGCAGAATACCATACACAGTCGCCACGAACAAGAAGTTTTGGTGGAGGAATTACCGGAGGATTGGATGACCGGTTTGATTTGATTTTGTTTTCGAACAGCATCAATTCAAATGGGCCGTTGCGTTATGTTCCGAACAGCACTGTTGCTTATGGAAACGATGGAAATCATTTTAACGATTCAATCAATCATCAGCCAAACACAGCAGTTACAATTGCGATCGCTAATGCATTGCACTATGGCGCAGATCATTTGCCAGTGATGGCGAAATTTGTTTTTGTAAATGGATGGGCGAATGGAATTAGTGATCAGGTATCAGTGAACAGTAATCAGTTTTTTGTTTTTCCAAATCCAACGAATAGTGAGTTTAAAGTTTTAAGTAAAAAATTCAATCAAGCGACAATTGAAATTTATGATGTGGTAGGAAGAAAAATTTTATCAGATCAATTCATCGGAGAGAAAACAATTTCCATTGAAAATATTTCTGCAGGATTGTATTTCGTTCGCCTCAGTGATAGAATATCAAGTGATACAATTAAACTGATAGTGGAATAGTTTTTATTAAAAATTTTTACGCACTTCGTTTTAAAACATTTCAGGAATATTTCCTATAGAATTATCATCTGTAATTTATATGCCTTAGGCCGAATTTTTTCTGATTAATTTTTCGATCAACCACATCATGAAAAAATAAACAAGCACAATCACAGGGTAAAAAATAAAATTCAGGAAAACATATCCATGATACCTTCCGGCTTCGGCGCCAATCAGGTTGTCAATTATTCCAAATGAATTCATGTAGAACAGAAGACTAAAGAATGGAATAATCAAGCTACCGATAATCAGTGACCACGAAAATTTTTTGTGCGAATTATTTTTTCTGAATTTATAAATGAAAAACAAATGAAACAGTGCAAGCAGAAAAGTAAAAATATAAGTGAGGTTATCGGGACCAATCTGAATTAATGTTTTTGCAAATGAACTGACAGCAGGCACATAATTGATTTGAAAATAATTTGCCGGAAGCTCGTTGAATCTCCAGGTAGCAACAGAATCCAGGTTGCCTGAAGCCGGTTGGTTAAAGTTGGTGGTAATTGATTGATGAAATTGCGATGCATTAACCACTACTTCCAATGAACCAAACGACTTCCAGAATTTTGCCGGCGATAGTGAATACCGAAAACTATATTCCTTTATCCATTCAGATACATCGGTCCACACACTTGCTTCATAAGCTACTTTTATGGTGTGTTCGCCTTTTGATAAATTGGTTTCAAAATATTTTAAGTTGTTCAGCTGATAAACGAATCCCTGGTTTTCGCTCCAGTAAATAGTTACTGTTTCTGATTGTTCGTATTGCGATGGCGGCGAAAATATATTGGTGAATTTTTCAAATGGCGAATTAGCAATTGCCAGATATTTCGGTGGAACAGCAGAAACGGTTACTTCACTATCATCGACCCAAACTTTAAAATCTCCTCTGTAATCCATTGTAAAAAACAACAGAGGAATCTTATTGCCTTCTGAATCTGCATTTATAAAATATTCAATTTTATAAATCGCTGTTTTAAAATCTTTATCAATTGTTACATGAATTTTTTCTTTCAGAATATTAATATCTCTGCTTGAAAATGCCGAGCTCGAAAATGTTCCCTGTGTAACAGGAGATGCCATATTAGCGAAACATAAATTTTCAACCAATAAAAAAACAAGAATGAAAAATGATTTCATTTTATTTTTCACATCTAAATTCTGTAAGCGACGGATAAATAAAAAATATTCGATTCAGAAAAAAATAAAGAGCTATTTGAATTTTATAATCTGAATATCCTTTCCGAAATCATTTGCATCAGAACCTATATCACCGCTTTGTTTTACTATGATGGCATCAAAATCAAATGATTTATCCTTTGCAATATTCACTGCTTTTTCACAAAATGAATTGATGCGTACTTTGTACGGATCACCTGCATTGTTTGCAACACCAATTCCTGTTTGTCCGAGGGCGCTTTTCTCAAAGGTTTCAATCACATCATAAGGTTTATTTGGAATGGATGCGAAGTACACATACTTGGGACCTGTTTTTTTTGTGTTGTAGATGTATGGATAAGAGTCACCATTGATAACTCCGCTTCCAAACCCGTTATTAAATTTAATAAATTCCATTTGCTTGTATTGACCGTAAACAATTACCCCATCAAATTTTTCCATCTTGCCTTTGGCTTCTTTCTTAATCATTTCGTCAATGGTAATTGTAATCTCCGCAGTCATAATAAATACCTTATCATCAGGTTTTGCTTCGTCAATTACTGTGTATGCCTGAACCGGAGTGGTCATCACAAAAACAATTTTATTTTGATAAAGACTTGTGATACCAACCGGGCCGTTCGGTAATTCTTCACCCGGGTTTGAATTGACAAATGATGTAGAGAAAAATACAATTGTTATAAGTGCAAGCTGAAGGAAAATATTTTTTTTCATGGTTTTGGTTTTATGGATGTAAAGTAAAATATAATTCAGGTATTCAAAATGTTAAAACCAATTTAACTTGTTAATTATTTATATTAAGAGGACTGAAAGAACTTAAACACCAAACTGACGAAGGTGGTGATCCGTGTGATTGTAATTTAATTTTCCCCAGTCGGATTTTGTAAATTTTCCGCCCAGTTTATTTTCCGGAAGTAATGATGCGGCATTGATAAATGCATGCAGTTTGTTTTTAAGATTCATTTTCTCTGCCTCAAAATCAGTCGGGTTAATGTT
>JAHEZG010000263.1 GCA_023251195.1 Chitinophagaceae bacterium
ACATGATATTCTGCATCTCGATCCAAAGAATCCTCTTCCTATCACAATCGTGCTGCTATTCACCACTACAATCCTGCAATGCGAAGCATTGGCGATATGTTTCTTTATGGAAGTATAGTATATGGATTCACCATGTTCCTCGATCACGATATCAGGAGTGATGCCGGAAAGGTCGGGTTAATGTATATGCAGACTTTGCTGCTTGCAGCTTCATCCTACACATTGGTTGCAGGGAATGTAAACAAGCTTCGTCCTTATGCTTATAATATGGATAGTCTAACAGTAAATGGAGTGAAGGAACCGGAAGTTTCAATGGATAAGCGTGTAAGTGCTCATGCGCAAAGTTCATTTTACGGTGGACATCCTTCCATACCTGCTGCTACAGGATTTTTTGTTGCGAGTGTTTATTCTGCGTACCATCCGCATGCTCCTTTCCGTTTTGTATTGTATGGAATAGCAACTGCCTCAACCCTTGCCACTGCATATTGCCGCTACGAAGGAGGCAATCATTTTCCGACAGACTTAATGATTGGTGTAGGATTAGGAACTGCTTACGGAATTCTGATTCCGAAACTGCATCAGTGCAAAGGGGAAACAAAACTGAAAATTTCTCCTGTTACAGGAAGTGCGAATGGTTTTAACCTGAATTATACTTTCTGAAAAATAGTTTTAAGAAATAAAATTCTTTTAAAACTGTACATTCATATTCATCACCACTCCGCCTTTAAAGTTCGGAGCAAATCCCAAATCCATTTTCGGTGAGTGGGCTTTATAAGAATGATTGCGGTGCAGTTCCGGAATAATAAATCCGCTCAGTGCCCCAAACACATATCCTGTAATCACATCAGTTGGGTAATGTTTTCCCCCCTTTACCCGAAAATATCCTTCTACAGCTGGAACAGCCGCGGCAAAAGTCCATAAGCCGACTTTCACACCACGACTTAAATTATGGTAATCAGAAAACACCTTGGCAAACAAAAATGTAGCAGCAGCAGTTTGCGAAGTATGCCCCGAATAAAAAGACTGCCTCGACTCCTTGCTTTGCCTGATTGATAAAGGCAGCGAATCATTATACACATACGGTCTCGTGCGGTTCACTGTGCTTTTCACAATGTAGGTAGTGCCGTAGTTGAGCGCAAAAGCTTCAAGGGTCATAATTCCTAGCGATTTAAAGTCGTGTCCGGTGTGATGTTCTCCAAGAAATAAAATTGGAATTAACGAAATGCCGATAAGCGAGTAATCACTGATCTGTTGCGAACTGGGCGACCAGTTTTTAGTAGCCACCAGGTCAAATGAATTGATTTTACTGGTATTCAGTCCTGCCATTTCCTCTTCAGTAAATGGTTGCGTTGCATCCGTGCTTCCCATATACAATCCCACTCCCAGCACAGCTGCAGATGTGAGCATAAACGGCCATTCTTTTTTGAACGAGTGAATATAAGGTTCACCAATCAGGTGTTGATCATTATGACAAAGCCAGCAATAGTCATGAAGTGTATCCACTGGAGTCCATCCTTTTGGAAATTGCGCTTGTGCATTTCCATAAAATATCAGGAGTGAAATCAGCACTATGAAAAATTTCTGTTTCATACTTTTTCTTTTGATGAAAGATTGTTTCAATAAAAATGGTCACCAATAATCGCCCCAAAGTTGGCATTCCTTTTTTGTCTTTCGAATAACGAATCAGCTGTTGCTCTCAGCTTCCATGGCTCCATTGTTGATACCCATTTATATTGATTTACAATAAAAATAAATCGGTGAGCGCGCACATTCATGAAGCAATTCTTAGTAAACATTTCTGAGGTTCCACTTTCTATTCGGTCATTCGATTCCGCATTATCCTTTAATCCGTTTTCTGATTTTCTGAAGCAGCGTGTTTCCGCTGAAGAAACAGTTGTTAAATCACGACTCTACAATTTCATCATTCAGAAATTCGACCAGTATCCCGAATTGAAATTATCAGTTGATGTTGGAATGGTGAATGAATACAAGGATATGCTCGAATTAATTTATTCGGGCATGACAGGCATAACCGGTGAAGAAATTTACTGGGCGCTCGCCACACCTGAAGCCGGCAGTGTGTTCTACGGAACTGACCCCTTCTACGATTTAATTGCTGCCGCGAAACCTGAAGCAGTAAATGATGATGCAGCAAATCAAAATGGAAATAAAAATCTGCAACTCTCCTTTATTTATTCCTTCATTCTTGAAAATTTATACGACTATAAATCATTGGTGAAAGCAGAAATCGTTCAACCCTTTACGGAAACGGGAACAGGGGTGATGAAATATTTCAAAATGAATATTAATTCCACTTTTGTGAAAGCAGAAGTGAAAGGTGAATTGCCGAAACTCAATTTCACTGAACTGGAAACGCATGTGAACAACAATACCTTGCTGTCTTATCTCATAAAGGTTTTGCCCCTCAGTTTATTTTCTTTTCGTGGCTTCACAGTGATTACTTTCTATGACCACACGGAAGAATATGTGGTGAAAAAAATCAAGGACTCCATCGTTGACAGTAATATCAATCCGAAAGATACAAGCGGAATCATTCAGGCACTGAAGACACTTGCAGGTGACACACAAATTGAATTCAGATTAATTCCATTCGTAAAGTTGAACGATAAATTTCTATCTGACTATAATGAAACGATAGTGTCGCAACCGGTACTGGAAAAAATGATGAATGATTTTCAAAAAAAAGCGAAGCCCATCTTCCTGGAAAAAATTGAAGGTGACAATGAATTAATTACTGACTTACAAAAAGCAAAAGTTTCTTCTTATGCACTGCTGCCACTGTTACACAATAATCAATTGAGTGGAGCATTGGAAATTTATACAGAGAAAAAAGATTTGTTGAACGAAAAAATAATTTCACGAATAGATACTGCACTTCCGCATCTTGCCCAGTTCATGAAATATTCGTGTGACGATTTCAATTCAAAAATAATGAGCATTGTGTACGGACATTTTACTTCCATCCAATCATCCGTGCAGTGGAAATTTAATCAAGCAGCGTGGCATTACTTACAGGCAAAAGATAAAATGGAAACGGAACAACTAATCTCCGGTGATGAAACAGAATTGGAAATCATTGATTTCAAAAATGTATTTCCGCTTTACGGCTCCATTGATATCCGAAATTTTTCTCTGGCAAGAAACAAAGCATTACTTGATGCCCTTATCATTCACATCAGCTTGTTAGCCGAAACTTTTCTGGAACTGAAAAAGTGTTACAGTGAAAATCCATCCAAAGAAAATTCTTCGATTGATAAAATTATTTCTGAATGCAGTGTATGGCTGGGGAAACTCAATGAAACATTTGATGAAAATGAAAAACAAAAGCTAAACATCTTTCATGATAAGGAAGCAATGCCCTTGCTTCTTCAATTGCGAAATACAACTAAAGAATATGCTTCCATCATTGATAAATACCTGAATGAGCTGAATGAAAAAACAGGACGGATAAATGAGAACCGCAGAAACCTGGAAAAATCATTGCGGATGATTACTCGCGCAGTCAGCAAGTATCTCGAGGGAATGAATGAGGAATTTCAAAAAACATATCCGTGCTACTTCGATAAGTTTCGTTCTGATGGAATTGAATATGATTTATACATCGGCGATTCTATCACCAACAACAAATCATTTGAACCTTCGCATTTAAAAACACTTCGCCTTCAGCAGATAAAATCAATGGCTGCAATTGATAAAATTGCAAACCGCTTATTGAAAACAATGCCGAATGAACTCCATACCACTTATCTTATCTTCATCAACGGCGAGCCGATAGATATTTATTTTCGCAACGATGAAAAAAGATTTGATGTTGAAGGCACATACAACATCCGTTATCAGATGATTAAAAAAAGAATTGATAAAGTGCACTTGCTCAATTCCGAAGAGCGGTTAACGCAACCGGGCAAAATTGCTTTTGTGTATCTCAATCAAGCCGATGCAGATGAATACACCGGTTACATTAAAACATTGCAGGACGAAAAAATTCTAAGTAACGATTTAGAACACCTTGAATTGGAAGAGTTACAAGGAGTACAGAATTTAAAAGCCATGCGTGTTGGCATTAACCTGAATAACATTTCATGAAAAATATTTTCCGTTTTCTTTTTGTCCTTGGTTTTTTATTTCAATCGCGTGCTGCGCATTCGCAAAGCGTAGAGAAACCTTCTTTTAAATTATACCTCATCGGCGATGCAGGCGAAAGCGATTCTGTACGGGCAACACTTCACCAGTTAAAAGCAAAGCTTGACAGTAATGCAAACAGCGCTGTTATTTTTTTAGGGGACAACTGTTACACCGGCGCGCTGCTTGGGTTTTTAAAATTCAATGTCGGAGGTTATGATGGAAGCAAACTCGCGCAAGACCGATTGATGGGGCAGTTAAATATTCTGCGCGACTATAAAGGGTCTGCTTACTTCGTTCCGGGCAATCACGATTGGTTTAATAAGACCAATGTGAAGCGCGGTAAGAAAAAACTGCTTGCCGAACAAACTTTTATTGAAGACACCTTAAAGAATTTTACTAAACTAAAGAATCATGCAAAGGGAACATTTCTTCCTGCAAACGGAAGCCCCGGTCCGGTGTCGCTGAATTTTAACAATGGCAAAGTGCGGATTATTTTTATTGATACTTATCGGCTCATCATTGCAGAGAAAAGATTGGGTAAGAAGAAAGATACCACGCTGCTCAACAAATTTTATCGCGATCTCGATGCGCAACTGGATGAAGCCACGCTCATGCGGCAAAAAATTATTGTAGTGGCGCATCATCCCATTCTTGCAAAAGGGCATCACTCGTTGCCGCTTTCTTTTTCGCAGGGAATTGTGCGGCGCTTTGCGGATGCGAATACCAACTATCCTCCGTATCACGACATGGCGGTGCAGTTGGATAGCTTACTCAAATCGCATCATCGTCCGGATATTTATTATGTGGCGGGGCATGAGCATTCGCTGGAATATTTTTATACTGATAGTCTGCACTACATAGTCAGCGGGGCGGGATGTAAAACCGACAATGTGCTACAGAAGCCCGAAGACACCGATGCTGAGTTTCAGATATGGAAGGAGCAGGGGTTTTTTGAGATTGATTTTTACAGCGATGGCGAAGCCCTGATTCTCTACTACAGCGATGGCACTGACCCCGAAATGAAAATACGGCATTGTGTGAATGGCTGCCGGCGGTACGATTGATACTGTTACAGTTTAAATTATGATTCGCTTTTAACCCGGTTATTTTGTTTCTGTAATTTATCCGTTTGAATCGTGGTCTTTCTCTTTTGGTTGATTATCGTCGGGTGGGGGATTCTGATGCTGAAATTTGTCGGCCTCGGGTACGGGTGCTTCGGTGGCTTCTTTTATTTTTTCGTTTTCAATTACGGGCGGTTGTGGTTGTTGCG
>JAHEZG010000264.1 GCA_023251195.1 Chitinophagaceae bacterium
TCGGTTTTTTTTTCTTTTAATGAATGAACAAAATTGTCGATAACCCTTAAATCTTCATAATTATTGATTGTTATTAAATCGGGTGTAAAATCAATCAGCGATTCTTCATTTGCCTCCTGATCAGCTGAAACGGCAAATTGTTCCTCTTCAATAATTTCAACTCCAGGGTGTGAGATCTTTTCAGGGTGTGGTGGTTTTTCAGGAGAAAATTTTCTTAACCAATCGAGGAATGAATGCTCTTCAGTTGAAGTTGAACTCATTTTTTCTGCAGTAAGAACCGGAGCATCTAAAATTTCAATTGCGTTTTGAGCTTCAATATTTTTTAATGACTCGAGTTCTGTCTCAAAATCTTCTTCAGCAATTCCTTCTTCGTCGGTTTCATCTTCTTCATTCTTGTGCGAATATTCCGAAGAAGAAAGAATTTCAACTTCTGCATCTTTCAGCATTTCATCCACTTCACTGTTTTCTATTTCTTCATCCATTAATCTGGTTGATGATAGTTCAACTTCGTTTTTATCAATTTCCGGTTCATCCTGTTCTTCATCAATTTCCATCGGAATAAATTCAGCTGATGAACCTGATTGATTGAGTGCATCAAACTCGTTCGATAAATTTTCTTCCTGTTCTTTCAATACTGCATTCTCAACCGCGAGAATCCCTTCCTCTTCGTGGTCGCCAGCCTGAATGATTTCTTCGTCGGCAAACTCGGTAATCTGCAATCCGGATTCAGCAATGGAAACCACATTTATTTCTTCGGAAATTTCGGCACTGTTTTGTTCGCTAAGTTTTTCTGAATTTGAAATCAGCAATTCAACTTCCTGCAATTCTTCAACAGTCAGAATTTCTTTATCAGTTTTTGTTTCTGTAACAATTGTGGAATCTGCTTTGCCATTTCCATTCGAGAGCGATTCAATATTTTCAGTTTCTATTCTGAAAATCCGTTCAGGTGCGGAAGGATAAATCAACTCAAAAAGTGCAACTCGATTGTTTGCATAAACCGCAGCAGAAGAAAGAATGCTCTCTGCTTCCGAATGATCTTGTAATTGCGAAAGTTTTGCTTTCAATAAATGTGCGCTCGCAAACCACGGGTAGCGCTGAATTAATTCATCCAACTTTTCCTTGCTTAATTCTTTAAGCAGGTGAGAATTTTCAATCAGTTTATAGAGTTCTGTTTTTTCCACGCTACCAATTTACTAAGGCTTTATTAAAAATATCTTCTACTAACTGATCAGTAATTTCTTCCACCAATTTAGACTCAACACTACTTAAATCCTGTGTGCTGTTAAAATCGGTAAATCGACTGAAACTTTGTGTCCAGTTTTGTTTGTCGTCTTTTTTATTTGTGCACTCAATATTTATAGTAATGGTTAAGCGATTTAGCGCAGCAGTTTCATTGGCTGATGCAGCAACAGGATTGGTTTGATAAGAAGTGATTGTGCCTGAAAAATCAATTTCGCCGTTTTGTTCAACTACTGAAATGGGGCTATTGGTAATAATTTTATTTTTTAATTTTTCAGTCAACAATCCGCTCAACCCTGGATTTACCACTGCTGCCTGATTGGAAATCAAATGAACAGTTGCAGTTTTAACAGTGGTATTCACTCCCGTAAAACTGTACATACCGCACGATGCAAACAGGCAGTTGACAGTTAGCAGTAAACAATAAATAGTGCGCAAATAATTTTTCACTTTTAGTTTATCACTTTTAACTAATCTGCAATATTGTATTCCTTGATTTTACGGTAAAGAGTTCTTTCCGAAATTCCTAAATCGCGTGCTGCATCTTTTCTTCGGCTCCTGTGTTTTTTCAACGCTTTAATTATCATTTCCTTTTCTTTATCCATCAACGACATGGATTCTTCAACCTGAATTTCATGAACATTATTATTTGAATCAATTACAATAGAACGAGCCGGTTCATTTTGCTGAATGGGAGTGAAACCATTCTGATGTTGAAATTCAGCAGTGCCCTTAAATATTTCACCCTGCGGAACTGCGGTGTAAACAATTTTCTTCAACTCGTTCAAATCATTTTTCATTTCGAAAAGCATCTTGTAAAGAATTTCTCTTTCCGACATGAAACTCTGATTGTCGTTGCTGCCAACCGGAACCGGCAAATTCCGTTGACGGGAATTCGGAATGAACTGTTGAAAATTTTCTGCAGTTACAATTTTACTTTTTGCCAAAACAGAAACCTGTTCAGCTATGTTTTTTAACTCACGAATGTTTCCGGGGAAAGAATAATTCACTAACAATTGTTTCGCTGCATCATCCAACTGCACCGGGTCTGTGCGATATTTCTCAGCGAAGTCAATACAAAATCTTCTGAACAAAGTCACAATATCTTCTTTGCGGTCGCGCAATGCCGGAACATGAATCGGAACTGTATTCAATCTGTAATACAAATCTTCGCGAAATCTTCCGGCAGCAATTTTATCTAACAAGTTCACATTTGTCGCTGCTACAACGCGCACATCGGTCTTCATCACTTTCGATGAACCCACTCGAATGTATTCCTGTGCTTCAAGTACACGCAGCAAACGCGCTTGTGTGCCGATTGGTAATTCACCCACTTCATCTAAAAAAATAGTTCCGCTGTTTACGGTTTCGAAATAACCTTTTCGTGCTTCGTGTGCACCGGTGAACGAACCTTTCTCGTGACCGAATAATTCTGAATCAATTGTTCCTTCCGGAATCGCTCCGCAGTTTACCGCAATAAACGGATTGTGTTTTCGCGCACTGAGCTGATGAATAATATGCGAAAAACTTTCTTTACCCACACCACTTTCACCATTGATTAAAACAGTTAAATCAGTTGGTGCTACTTGCATGGCAGTTGTCAATGCGTGATTGAGCGCAGGACTGTTGCCAATTATTCCGAAGCGGTTTTTTAATGATTGTAATTCCACTTTTTTGTTTTCGTTTTCAATTCAAAATCAAGATTGAATTTTCTTTCTTTAAAAATTAATTATCAAATCAATTAACAACTTCACCAATCAAAGTTGCTGAAGTTGCACTGAGCACACGCACATTTACATAATCACCGGGCTTGAGGTTTCCTTTCGGAAAAATCAAAACTTTATTCTGCGAACTGCGACCGAACAATTGTTCTTTCGAGCGCTTGCTGGTTCCTTCCACTAAAACTTCGTAAATATTTCCGGGTTCCGATTTATTTTCTTCTGCCTGATGCACATGTTGCAGGTCAACAATTTCCTGCAGGCGACGACTTTTTATTTCAGGTGCAACATCATCTTTTAATTGACGCGCAGCTAAAGTTCCGGGGCGCTCGCTGTAAGCAAACATGTAAGCCATCACATAGCGGACATAATCCATCATGCTCAAAGTTTGTTGATGGTCTTCCTCAGTTTCAGTACAGAATCCGGAAATAATATCAGCGCTGATAGAACATTCCGGAATTATTCTGCGAATCGCATCCACCCGTTCCATGTACCATTCGCGATTGTAAGTGCGGTTCATTAATTCGAGCACCCGCGAACTACCCGATTGAACAGGAAGATGAATGTACTTGCAGATGTTGTGATACTTTTTAATCGTGTGTAACACTTCATCAGTAATGTCTTTCGGATGGGAAGTGCTGAACCGAACGCGCAGCAACGGATTGACCAATGCAACTCTTTCAAGTAATTGCGCAAAACTTACCGACTCATTTGTTTCTTCACTTGACCATTTATAACTGTCAACATTTTGTCCGAGCAAAGTGACTTCGCGATAACCGGCATTAAACAATTCCTGCGCTTCGCGAACGATGCTGTATGCATCACGACTGCGTTCGCGACCACGGGTGAAAGGAACCACGCAAAACGAACACATGTTATCGCAACCACGCATGATGGAAATGAAAGCAGTGATTCCATTGCTGTTCAATCGAACCGGATTAATATCGGCATAAGTTTCTTCACGACTCAGCAAAACATTTATCGCCTTACTTCCATCTTCCGCACTGCGAACTAACGCAGGCAACTCGCGATATGCATCGGGACCAACAACTAAGTCAACTACTTTTTCTTCTTCGAGTAATTGTGCTTTCAATCGCTCAGCCATGCAGCCCATAATTCCAATCAGAGCTTCGGGCTTTTTAATTTTTACTGCTTTCAATTCGCTGATACGCATCCGGATTTTTTCTTCTGCTTTATCTCGAATGGAGCAAGTATTTATCAGCAATAAATCGGCTTCGTTAAAATTTTTTGTTACAGAAAAACCTTCTTCTACTAAAATCGAAGCAATGATTTCGCTGTCGCTGAAATTCATGGCGCAACCATAACTTTCCACATACAGAAACTTTCCGTTGTTCTTTGATTTTTTTTCGGAAGAAATTGACAGCGCTTCACCTTGCCGACTTTCGTCGTGTGTTTTTTCAAGTGTTTCTAAACCGGGATAAATTTCTGCCATCAACAAATTTTTGGGAGCGCTAAAATAAGGAATGTCAAGGGAGAAACATGACGAATAGTCACGAAAGAAAATCAGCCGATTTTAAATGGGTGGCGCTCAATCACTTTTGGCTCTGTATTGCGCTGAAAATTCTTTTGTAAAACATTAAATAACCGCCGCGCCAAAGGATGATAGAAATAATAAAGGCCGTTTATTTTTCGTGGCTTTGCGCCGATAATTGCTTTGGCTTCAATGGCAGTTCGCCCCATTTCGAGGGAAGTGCAATTGTTTTGAATGGATTGTTCGATGCCGTGAAAAAGCATGTTGAAATAAATATTGTGTTCTCTGTTTTCTGCTTCATCAAATCCAACGAAATGAATTTCATATTCTTTATCGTGAATCCGGTGAATAGCAAAAGCAACCAATTCATTTTGTTTGAAGAAACCAAATAGTTTCATTCGGTCGCCGTACACTTTTTTTAATTCAGAAAAGTAATTTGAATTCACTCGTCCGAGACGAATGGTTTGCTTTTCTACAATGTCATCGAGCAGAGAAAATAATTTCTGTTCATGATTTTTTATTTCAGCTTCATTTAATTCCTGAATTGAAATTCCAGAGAATTTTTTCCGGATGGAGCGAAATCGCTGCGCATACTTGTGTTTCAGAGCCTGTTCGTAATAAGTGATTGATTTCCATTCGGGAGAGATTTCCAACTGCATGGTTTTATCACCTTCATAATTATTGAGTCCTAGTGATTCGAAACAAACAGTTTCGTTATCAGGAATATCTTTTATGATTAAAGCTGAAGCGCGAACTTTTTTTGCAAGCGCATTGGTTGCAGCATTTAATTTCTCAGCAATATCTTTTGTGAAATTATTTTTGAAACAATAACCTGCACCTTCAATGCTGAACAAACTTCCGCAAACGAGTAATCGAAACCGGTTGTCAATTATTTTTTGTTCGAACCAATTGAACAGCGAGTTTTTTG
>JAHEZG010000265.1:0-4615 GCA_023251195.1 Chitinophagaceae bacterium
AGTGTAACTGCCTTTTTTAGTATTACTTTAATATCAGAGTCTGCGACAAAAACTGTATCGTTTACATATCCAATGTAGGATATTACTATTTTTTTTGCGGATGAATCAGGTGGATGAAGGTGAAACTTACCGCTTTCATCTGTAACAGTGCCTTCACTAGTTCCCGGAAAGAAAACATTTGCCCCGATGATTGGAATTTCATTCCCGTCTTTATCTGATTCCAACACCATACCGGTAACATGTTGCGCGATGGAATTAGTAAAACCACTGATAACAATCAGCAGTGTCAGTATAGTATTTTTCATTTTTTAATTTTTGAAATGAATAAATGTTTTTGCAATATCAGCCGAAAAAAACCGCGTTACTTTCAGCAATTACTTTTATTCAATATCAAAGTCGGTAAACCTGCAGGAAAGAAATATCTGCTGAAAATACCGGTGGAGAAGAATCAGCATACAATTCATTTGCTGATACAATGAAGTATTTATTTAAAATATTATGTGAAGACAAAATTGAAATTACAAAACTTGCAATTTCAGTTTTGTGATTGAGTGACTGGGTGTAATCATTAGTCAAGCGATTATAAATAAAAACTGTTTTACAACATTTACAATCCGGTTTTCCGCTGCATTCGGTGTGTCCCTTGCAGTTTTTCATCTCGCAACCGTGTAAAGTAAGACTTACACCAGTGGTGGCTAACGAAAAAATGAACAAAAAGAAAATGGTTAAAACTCTTTTAATCACAAAACAAAATTAAGCTAATCTTGCTGAGTACAACAAAACAGTTTAAAGTTTTCCTCACCAAATTTTTTATAGTTGGATACAGCGGACACTAACAGCGAAGATTATTATTTTGATGAAACAGGATTACTGGTCTTCACCGAAAAATATCATTTGAAACGCGGTTATTGCTGCACCAACGGCTGCAGGCATTGCCCGTATGGATTTAAGAAACCGAATCAAAAATCTGACAATAAAGAAAACCCTGCTGACAATTAAGTCAGCAGGGTTTCTTTTAACCAAACCAATTAATAACTATTGTATTATCAGTTTCTGAACTGATATTGTTTCGTTGTTGCTTATTATGCTGATGAAGTAAATACCTTTTGATAAAGTTTTTAGATTATAGCTTTTTGCAGTTAGGTTTTGTGCTTCAGTAAATATTTTCTGTCCGAGTGTATTTGAAATTTCTATACGACAGGTTTCGCATGGCTGTGCGAGTTCAACAGTAATGCTTTCTCTTGTTGGATTCGGATAAATATGAACATGGGTTGCACCGAACAATGGTTCAACACCTAAGTTGTAATCAATCGTGTTCAATGTTGTTCCGGTGCGAACAGGTGCATTCATATCAAAATAAATATCAGCGAAATTGTTGATGACTGCTCCATCGGCTATTCCGGATTTTGGTACAATGCTGTATTCTACATTTCCCATGCTTCCTGCATAATCAGCTCCGCTATCAGGCAAAAGGATGTTGTTGAAGTAGAAGGTGATAATTCCGGTTGTGGTATCCAATTCACTTACCATAGGGTGACTGTGTGAAAGAATGTTAATGCTTGTCCAATCCAACTCGCTGCTGAGTGTATCAATTAACACCACATTCATGGCAGGTGCATTACCTGTATTCTGAAAGTGAATGGTATAATCTAAACGCTGATCAGCATGAATGTACCCTGGTGCACCAACACCAGTTGGAGAAACCTGTTTATCATTCGGATCCCAGCTTGAAGTTGCTATCTGATGCAGCGTGTCTAAGTTGTTTAAAGGAACAGCATCGCCTGCAATCGGATTTACAAACACAGCATTAAAAGCTGCATCGCCTGCAACAACCGTACAGGCAGTTGTAAAGTCAACCCAAATCCATCCTGAACCGCCTGGTTGTACTATGCCAACATTCCATGTGATAATATGTGCTACGGTATCAATTGAAGTGTAAGCAGGTGATGCATTATCAAAATACAATTGAGGATCGTAATTCATGGATACAGTTGCATTGACAGGAACACTTCCTGCGTTGTAGTAAGAAATATTGTACCACGCAGGGAAGCATGGTGTAACTGTGGTGCAGGTTGAAAGATTGATAACCATGTTCTGTACACCTGGAGGATAATTTAATCCGAAATCATTTCCGCCATAAATCTGTCCGATGGCTGAAGCATTCACAGTGTAATTTCCGGATGAAGGAACTGTTAAAGTTGCACTTGCAGGAATGGTCCATAATTCAACATTGTAGGTTCCAACAGGAACGGCAACAGTATAAACTCCATTAGCGTCGGTCATAGCCCAGTACCAACCGACTTCAACCCAGATATTGGCAATACCGTTTTCACCTGCATCCTGAACACCATTGTTGTTTGCATCATTGAAAACAGTTCCGGTAATGGTGGTTTGATTGGATTGCAAACCGAAGTTCAGATTTGAAAGTACAGTTCCTCCGGCAACAGTTTCAATGTAAGAAGTTGGACTAACCGGAAAAGTTTGGGTCCATGTTGAATTTACATATATATCAACATTCCAGGTTCCATCAGCTACATACAGACCATAAATACCGTTTGGATCAGTTTGTATCCACTGCCCTGCCACAATTACATAAATGTTTGGAAGACCCGGTTCGCCTGCATCTTGTATTCCATTTCCGTTTGCATCGTTGAATACAATTCCTGATAAATAATTATTGGCAATAAAATTTGCAGGAACCTGAATGAATGTACTGTCGTAACAACCCGTTGCACTGTCAGTAGCCCAGAAAGTATAATAATACATACCTGAAGTTGCGAGTGTATCATTTACAGTTAATGAGGTTGTATTCATACCTGAAGATAAATACCAACCGAACGATGTATAGTTTCCGTTAATGGTTCCCTGTAATGAAACAATGTTTCCGTTTAAGGTATAAGTAGCAGTGGCATTTAACGCGCATGCATAAATGCTTTGACAAAGGGTATCGTAACAATTATTTGCCACATCACTTAGATAAAGGCAAATGGTATAATTACCGGCTACAGCATAATGATGCCCGAAGTAAGATTGCAAAGTTCCATTGGTGGAATATGTTCCATCGCCAAAATCCCAATAGTAGGTTGCATTTATTCCAGCTTGTGAATTGTTAAATACATAAACTGAATCGCTGAAAGAATAAAGATAGAAGTTAGCGTTACAAGCAGCAGATTGAACAACCATGGTAAAACAATTTGTGGATACGCATCCGTTTGCATCAGTGGTGGTGCAACAAGCTATATAAGTACCAGGTGCAGAATAGGAAGCACATGCAATTGATTGATTATATCCACAGGTAGAAACACCACCGTTAATGGTCCATGAATAAGTATAAGGAGCAGTTCCTCCAACTGCAGTAGAATATAAATTCCAGGTGTTGCCGGAAGTCTGGCTGCCGGTTACTGCTGAATAAAATCCGGAACAAGTTGCGCCACTGCCACCAATACTGAAATAGTAACAAGTGGAATCATAACAATAGTTTGCGTCATAAACAGTTAAGCAAACTGTCATGTTGTTGCTTGGATATGGATATTGAACAGTTGTGATTGCAGTAGTAGAATAGGAAGGATTGCCACCAGGTATGTACCAGGAATATGTGTAAGGCCCGGTTCCACCTGTTGCGCTACCATACAGAACAACAATTCCACTTGAGGCATTTGTAGTATCAATTGTTATGGATGCTGAAACAGTAGAATCAAAAACAATAACAACATTATCAGCCGTACATCCCAAAGCATCTGTTGCAGTTACATCATAGTAACCAGAACATAAACCTGTTAAGAATTGCGCAGTTGAACCATTTCCCCACATAAAAGAATATGGAGCTGTTCCTCCGGTTACAACAGGAACGATAGTTCCGTTACATAAACTACAATGAGAACTTGTGGTATTTCCGGAAATAAACATATTGCATACGACTGCATTATTAACAGTAACATAATTATAAACAGTATCAGTACATCCATTTGAATTATATACTGTAAGCATTACGCCATAAATATTGTTATTAGCATAAGTATGCGATGGGTTTTGCTGAGTTGAAGTAGCTCCATCACCAAAACTCCAAAACCATCCTGTAATGGTTCCGCCGCCATTGTCAATTGTTGCATCAGTGAACATTACATTGCCGTTAATCATGTTCATTGATGTGAAAGCCGGAGTTATATCACAAATGGTTGAGTTAACAGTTATATACTGGCAGTAATAATTATAACATCCGTTTGTTGAATCAACTGCTGTAACACACACATTATAAATACCTGGAAAAGAAAACTGATGGGTTACAGTTGCACTTGAACCTTGTGCTGTGTTACCATCAGCAAAATCCCAATAGTAATACATCCATGCGCTGTTGGGGGTAAGGTATCCTGTGAATACATACTCACCAGCTTGCGGGTTTGTATAGGTCATACTAGCTGTACACTGAGCGTTTGTTTCGCTTGAAAATGAAATCAAGACAAACAACAATCCGGTTGCGATCAACTTTGTTATTGTTTTAATTTTGTTTCCCATGGTTTTATGTTTTGTGGGTGAAAATTTATTTCGGTGTAAATGTAATGAACACTAATTGCGAATCGCAAATTCGAATATTGATTTTCTTACATTGCCAATGTAA
>JAHEZG010000265.1:4625-5374 GCA_023251195.1 Chitinophagaceae bacterium
GTAAATAATCAGGTGATGGAAATAATTTAAACCACCCAACTGTTTGAGTTGTTGGTTTCGTATCAGGATTTTTTCTATACCTGAAGTGATTTAACTAGTTATTTAAAAAAATTTCAATAATTATTTTCAGGATAGCTGAGAGTAACGATAATTATTACTTTATCAAAACTAATTTTAATATGAGGCAATTCTGTTTTCAAAACCTGATTTGATTTATAAATTTCACAATTACATTCGCCACTACAATGAAGATAACTAAAATTCTGATTGCGAATCGTGGAGAAATTGCTTTGCGCATTATGCGCAGCGCAAAAGAAATGGGAATAAAAACTGTTGCCGTTTATTCTGATGCCGACAGAACTGCCATGCATGTTCGCTATGCCGATGAAGCCGTTCATATTGGGGCATCTCCTTCCAATCAATCTTATTTAAGAGGAGAAAAAATTATTGCAGCAGCAAAACAAACCTGTGCGCAAGCCATTCATCCCGGTTATGGTTTCCTGAGTGAGAATGCAGCTTTTGCTGATGAAGTAAAAAATGCAGGATTGATTTTCATTGGTCCGTCAGCTGATTCGATGCGCCTGATGGGAAGCAAATTAGCGGCTAAGGAAACTGCAAAGAAGTATAATATTCCAATGGTGCCTGGAACTGAAGGTGCAATCAGCGATGCGAAGGAAGCAATTGCGATTGCAAAAAAAATTGGTTTCCCTATTTTGATAAAAGCGAGTGCCGGTGGTGGTGGAAAAGGA
>JAHEZG010000266.1 GCA_023251195.1 Chitinophagaceae bacterium
TATGGAGCCACCGAACGAATGTCTTCAATAGCCTCAATTCCTTTCGGTTTTATTTAGAAACATTGCGGCAAACTTTGTGATACTCTTTACTATCAAAACCTAGGTATGAAAAAAATTATTTTCGTTATTGCATTGTTCGGAATCAGCAACAGCATTTTTGCACAAAAAAATTCAGAAAGTAAACCGTTACAGAAAGTACTTATCGCTTATCTGAATCTGAAAAATGCTTTAGTTTCGGATGATAGTATAAGCGCAAAAACAATTGCAACTTCGCTTTGCACCGCAATTGATACAGTTAATATTGACAAACTCACATTGATACATCAGAAGGCGTGGAACAGGCAGTCAGCAGGTTTGTTAAGAGTGGCAAATAAAATTCAGGAGTCCACTACTCTTGCCGATCAGCGAATGCATTTTAAATCGCTGTCGGTCATCATGCATAAATTGGTAGGTCGTCTCAGGATAAACAAATCAACTTTGTACTATCAATATTGTGAAACTGCAAATGCCTATTGGATCAGTGGTGATAAAGAAATTAAAAATCCATATTACGGAAAGAAAATGATTGATTGTGGTTTTACAAAAGAAATTTTAAAAGGGAACCAGAAATAATGAGCAGTGCATTTGTAAGAGAATCAGATGAACAATGGCTGCATGATATTTCGCCAACAATGAATGCCCTGATAAATTATCTCTCGAGAGAAAATAATGGAATTCGCGTTTATGAAAAAAGAAATTTTAAAGACACTGTTACAGGAAAGCAAGTACATGAAATGAGTAATGGTTCATTGTATTCAATTGATGCGGATAGCAAATGGTTTGTTGTTGAACTTTAACTTTTCAATCAGATAAAATAAACACACTTCAAAAAAACCAAGACTATTTTCAGTTTTCAATGAAAAAAATATTTGTTTATATCACCTCCTGTTTGATTTTAATGAGTGCCTGTACCGGCACCCGCCTTCTTCCGAAAGATGAACGATTATATACCGGAGCAACATTAAAACTGGTCAAGCAAGGAAGCATTCAGGGGAAAAGACAATTGGATTTAGAAATAACCTCTGTAATAAAACCAAGACCGAATAAAACTTTGTTTGGAATCTTTCGCCCAAAACTCTGGCTGTACGAAGTTGCAGGAAAACCAAAAAGAAAAAACGGATTAAAAGCAATGCTGCGCAGGCAAGGTGAGCCGCCCGTTTTATTTTCGAATGTAAATCCTGTTACAACTGCTTCATTTATAAAAAACAGGTTAGAGAACAGCGGATATTTCTATTCAACTGTTACATACGAGGTGAAGGAAACAAAAAGAAAAGCATTTGTAAATTATACCGCAGTGCTGACTGACCCATATATTATTGACAGTGTTATTTTCCCGAATGATGCTGATGAATTAACCACACTCATTCATCAATCAGAATCAAACACTCTTTTACATAATAGTCAATTATATAACCTAAACCTGATTAAAGCAGAGCGTGAACGAATTGATCTTTTCTTAAAGAACAATGGCTACTTCTATTTTAGTCCGGACTATCTTGTTTTTCATGCAGATACGGGAAGAGGAAATAAAAAAATTGCATTAACACTAAGTGTGAAAGATGAAGCACCTCCAAAATCGTTGCGCCGGTATCGCATCAATAAAATTTTAATTGACCCCGGCTATACTTTAGTTGCTGACTCAATCAGGCATCGTGATACATTATTAGTAGATGGAAAATATTTCATAGAAACCGACAGTAGCTTGCGACCTGTAGTTGTTACATCATCAGTTTATTTTAAACACAATAAATTTTATGAGCGCCGCGATCACGATCGTACGCTGCGTCGACTGATGGGGGTTGGAATTTTTAAGTATGTGAATATCAAATTTACCAATGAGTATATTGGTGATACAGCTTTTTTAGATGTCTATATTTCACTTACACAATTGCACAAGATTTCGTTGAATGCCCAATTGCTCGGCATCTCGAAATCCACCAACTATGCGGGACCAGGTTTGGACCTAAGTTTCAGAAACAGAAATATTTTCCGAGGGTCAGAGTTATTTATTCTCGGGTTGCAAACAGGTTTCGAAACACAAATAGCAAAAAAAATTCCCGGACAGGCATCGCTGGGTTCATTGAATATCAGCACAAGTGCTAAACTTTATTTTCCTCGATTTATTCCTTTTCATTTTAGTACCAGCAGTTACTTCGTTCCGAAAACAAAAGTTGAACTGGGCTACGAACAGATTTTTCATTTTAATTATTTCACACTGAATAATACACAGGCATTGTTTGGCTATTTCTGGAATGAGTCGGATACCAAAACGCATGAGCTGAATCCGTTATTTATAAATTATGTGGCTGTTACAAATACCACTTCCAAATTTGATTCACTGATTGAACAGAACATTTTATTGAAGAAAAACTTTCAGCAGCAATTCATCATTGGAAGCCAGTACAGTTACACGCTCAATACTCAATTGAAAAAAGAATTAGGCAGTCAATTTTATTTTAAAGGCACTGCGGAAATTGCAGGCAACCTTATCAATATTGTTAATACCACGGTGAGTGGCAAAAAGTCAAATCCCGAAAATCCATCCACTTTATTTGGTTCACCCTATTCGCAATATACAAGGTTCGATATTGACGGAAGATATTTTTATAGCCACAAAGGGAATAATAAAATTGCGACCCGTGTTATAGGTGGAATTGGGATTCCATACGGTAATTCTTCATCACTTCCTTACATCAAACAATTTTTTATTGGCGGAAGTAATAGCATTCGTGCATTTCGTTCTCGCACTTTAGGTCCCGGTTCAACTCCATCACCATCAGCAGATACCATTTCATTCTTCGAGCAGTCGGGTGATTTGAAATTAGAAATGAATGCTGAATACAGGTTTGGAATAATAAGCATTGTGAAAGGCGCTGTGTTTACTGATATTGGAAACATCTGGCTCATTCACGATGATCCATCGCGCCCGCTCGGACAGTTCACTCCCGATTTTTATAAAGAGCTGGCAGTCGGTGCCGGAGCGGGTCTTCGATTTGATGCATCGTTTATTGTGGTGCGACTTGATTTTTCATTTCCATTACGCAAACCCTGGTTACCAGAAACTAAGCGCTGGGTGATTAATCAAATTGATTTTACTAATCCGGTTTGGCTCAATGATAATTTAGTACTGAACATTGCTATCGGATATCCTTTCTAAAAATATTTTATCCGAGAATTACGATTAAAGCAAAAATAAGTCCTGGTACATAAAACAAAAGTGTAAGAATTAAATCAATCCAGAAATTAGTTGTGATGCCTTCATAAAGAGCAACTCCGAGTGGCGGAATGAATATGGCAACGATTGCGCATAAAAGTGCGTCACCTTCAGTATGCGATGTTGATTTTAATTGTGCAGGTTGAGGTTCTTTTATTGCTGTTACAACACGACTGATTTTTCTTTCCACAACTGGTGCAATAGTTTGTTTGCTCAAAGAGCGCACAAATATTTTAATCGGCTCAGTTTCTTTTGTAGAAGTGAGTGGACTGACACTTTGCAGCATTTCATTATTCGGACAAAATGTTTCAGCGCAGATATTGTTTTCAGAACGAGCGATGCCATCACTGTTACAGATTGCCGGAGTTTCACCTACTTGATCTCTTATTGAGTGTTCAACTTTTTTATCCTTTGATTTTGCAACCTGAAAATTATCGCGCTCGTTATGTCCTGTATTTACAAATTGGAATTCGCGCGAACAACTTGCAATTGTTAAAACGCCTAAAAGGAAAAAACTTTGGTGTAAAAAATTTTTTTTCATGAATTTTATTTTAGAGATGAAATGAAATGGTTTGTTATTGAAAATTATTTTTTAATAAATACCGCTGATGATCAATGACGAAAATGGATTCCAGAATTCACGATGAGTTATATCTCTGGTTTTTTGCTTAACCTGATCATGCATCATTCTTACATATAAATCCCAGGATAAATTATAGAGCGTATTTTCTTTTTCATTTAATTGCTCTGTTATAGTTTCTGCAATTTCAGTTTTTTTAAATCCTGTGATTTTTTTTATTTCATCATTACTTAAAATCTTCGAAAGCATTTTAATCATTATTTTCTGACCGGGAATAATCAATTCATTTCCCCGATATTTTTCTGTCAATTCGATTCTCATAAAACCGGTAATCATCAATAGCGATTCATAAATTGTTAAAATCTGTTCTTTCATGCTGTTTAACTTTATTAGATAATCTCATTTAATATGCCAGCACTTTTGAATACGAAGTGAATAATCCTTTATACTTTTTTCTACATACAAAAGGGCTAATTGAAGACTACAATTTTTTGTAGCAATTTATTTCTGCCAGAAAAGTGATGTGAAATTATTCCCATATTGGGGAATAAATTCATCGGAAAATATCATTTAACTATTTTCAAATATTCGAGTTAATAGAATTAAATCTGATTCAAATAAGTTCGACTTCACTCCCCTTCTCTCCACCAATATTTTGTCTGTTTTTTTCTTTACTTTTCAAAGCAGTTCAACAAAGTACATATCAATCTCTCCTTTGTTTTTCGCCTGAATTTTTCCGCGATGCGTGCAATTGAATTTATCTTTTACCAAATCATAAGTACTTCCTGAAATATTTACTTTACCAATTTCACCGCTACTTTCCATTCGTGAGGCTGTGTTTACAGCATCACCCCATATGTCATAGGCGAATTTCTTTGTTCCCACAACTCCTGCAACCACCGGGCCTGAATGAACTCCCAATCGAAGTTCAAAAAAGATTTGATTCTTGGCTTGCTTTTCTTTTTTATTTTTTTCAATGTATGCCTGCATTTCCAATCCGGCTTTAATAATATCTTCTGCATGCGTAGGTTTCTCTACCGGCAAACCACTTGCGCACATGTATGCATCACCTATGGTTTTTATTTTTTCAATTCCATATTTTGTAATGATCGCATCGAACGCACTGAAGCATGCATCAATTTCTTTGACCAGTTCTTCCGGGCTTAATAATTCACTTGCTTGTGTAAAGTTTTTAAAATCAGTAAACATCACTGATACCATTTCAAATTTTTTGGCTTTCGCGGTTCCGGTTTGTTTTAATTCTTCTGCAGTTTCTTCAGGTAATATATTCAATAGCAATTCGTCACTTCTCTTTTTTCCGATTTTAATTCTATTTCGTTGACGAAAAAATATTCCGGCAAAAATTAGCACCACTGCAAAACCACCGATAAAGCCATTGCGTACTAATTTCTGTCGCGTTATTTCCTGTTGCTGAATTTCCTGATCTTTTGTTAAAAGACTGATTTGATTTTTTTGTTTATCCAAATCGAAAGTGAATTGCAAGGTTCCCAGTTTTTTATCGGTTTCTAAATTGTAAAT
>JAHEZG010000267.1 GCA_023251195.1 Chitinophagaceae bacterium
TCCGCCTTTGTAATATTTCCAGGTGCGGAACTCGCGGAAGATTCTGTTGAATGCCATTTTCTTTCCATCGGGAGAATAACTGCAGAAGCCCCCACGCGGAACAGGTAATTCATCACTCAATCCGCCATTCACATTTGCAATAAATAAGTGCCCCTGAAAATCGTTGAACGATTCTTTACGCGAGCGATAAATGATGTGCGAGTTGTCTTTCCAAGTCATCACTATATTATTCGGACCCATGCGGTCGCTTACATCATCGCGACCTAGAGTTGCAGTGTAAGTCAATCGCTTTGGTTCTCCTCCTTCACTCGGAATGGTGAACACTTCGGTGTTTCCATCATACTGCCCGGTGAATGCAATGGTTTTTCCATCCGGAGAAAATTTCGAAAACATTTCGTAACCGACATCGCTTGTTAATCTTCGCGCAGTTCCTCCGCTTTTACTCACCGTATATAAATCACCTGCGTAACTGAACACTACCTGATTGTCGAACACGGTTGGGAAGCGCATTAGTCTTGCTTCGGTTTGTGCGAACGCATTTTGAGTGAAGAGTGAAAAGTGAAGAGAGAAGAATGAGAGGAGAGTGAAAATAAATTTTCTGGTCATGTGGGGTTTTGATTTGGTGGGATGAAAGTAATCTGCTCATTAACTTTTCCAAAGTTCTAAACTTTGGAAAAGTTTTCTCCTATTACATTTACTCAATCAATAATTTTTTCTATGCTGAAAAATAAAATCAAAATTATTTTTTTATTGATGTGCTTATCATCAGTGCTTCATGCGCAGGATGCTTACTTCAGCAATTATCCGCAAAATCATTTGTGGTACAACCCGGCTTATGCGGGAGTTGACAGCACTCACGAGTTTTCGTTATCAGGAAGAACGCAATGGAGTTCAACTTATAATACTGTGATGCTTTCTTACGACCAGCCATTAGAAAAAATTCATTCGGGAATCGGAGTGAAAGTTTTGTACGACAGAAGCGGAAGCGCACCAATGGAAAAATATTATGGAGCACTTTGTTACAACTATAAAATTCGTTTAGCCGATGAAATGAATTTGCGAATAGGAATGCAGGCAGCTTTTGATTATGCAAGAATTAATACCTCAGGTCTCACCTTTGGTGGGTATTACTCCGATACAGGTTATGTCAATACTCCGACCACTGATATTCCTTTGCTGATTGAAAATTCAAGTCTTGATTTCGGTGCAGGAATCTGGTACTCTTTCAAAAATTTTTATGTGGGATTCTCGGTTCAACATATTTCAAATCCGCTGCTCAAAATTTCTTACGGCACATATTATTCGCTTTATAAAAATTACATTTCTACCGCCGGATATAAACTCAAATTAGGAAAACATTTCAGCACAATTCCATCTGCTATAAGCATGATACAAGGTCCTTCTAAATTTTTTGAAGTGTCAAATGATTTTATTTTGAATGAAACATATTATTTAGGTGCAGGATTCAGAGGTATAAATAATTTAAATCGCTTGACTGCAAGAGGTGGAGTTCGCTGGAAGAAAAAATTCCAGGTAATGGTTGCAGTTGACTTCGGAGTTCAATCTGAACTCGCAACTTACAGTCAGAATTTCGTGGCTTGCGAAGCGAATCTTAAATATATGTTCAGGTAAAATTTTATCTGAATGATTATCAAATCATCAAATTTCCAAATCATCAAATCTGAAACATATATTTGCAGCCTTATCAAGAAAGACTGAGGGAATAGGCCCGATGAAGTCTTGGCAACCCATCCCGGTGGGTGCCAACTCCTAACCAAGTAGCAACAGCGAAAGGTGAAGATAAGGATGGATTAAAGTTTCACTCCTCACTTTCAAGATAAGAAAATTAAAAACCGGACGAAGCAATTCGTTCACTAAAAATTTCTTGTCATGAAAAATACATCTGAACAACTCCGCAAAATTCTTGACCATCGCATCATGATTATTGATGGCGCAATGGGCACCATGATTCAGCAATACAAACTGAGTGAAGAAGATTACAGAGGAGAAAGATTCAAATCACATGAAAGTTCGCTGAGAGGTTGCAACGATTTGTTGTCGCTCACGCAGCCGCACATCATTGAAGCCATTCATAAAAAATATTTGGAAGCAGGTGCCGATATTATTGAAACCAACACTTTCAACAGCACTTCCATTTCAATGGCGGATTATCATCTCGAACATCTTGCTTACGAATTAAATCTTGCCGCTGCAAAAATTGCTCGTAAAGCCGCAGATGAATTCACGACGAAGAATCCTGACAAACCAAGATTCGTTGCAGGTGCGTTAGGACCAACATCTAAAACTGCGAGCATCAGTCCTGATGTAAATGACCCGGGTTATCGCGCTATTACTTTCGATGAATTAGTGAAAGCATACAGTGAAGAAGTTCGTGGACTCATTGATGGTGGTTCAGACATCATTATTGTTGAAACCATTTTCGACACACTAAATTCTAAAGCCGCGCTCTACGCCATCATGGAATATTTTGATGACAACAACATTGAATTGCCATTGATGATTAGCGGAACAATCACCGATGCAAGCGGAAGAACTTTGAGCGGTCAGACCACCGAAGCATTTTACAATTCAGTAGTGCATGCAAATCCAATCAGTATCGGTTTGAACTGCGCGCTCGGTGCAGATTTAATGCGACCATACATTGAAGAGATGAGCAATGTGGCTGCGTGTTATGTGAGTGCTTACCCGAATGCAGGATTGCCAAATGAAATGGGCGAGTATGATGAAAGTCCGGAACACATGGCTTCAATAATAAAATCATTTGCTGAAGCAGGATTCCTCAATATCGTTGGTGGTTGTTGCGGAACAACTCCGGCGCACATCAAAGCAATTGCTGAAACAGTAAAAAATATTACTCCAAGAAAATTGCCGGTGCTTGCTGAATAATACAATTAACTAGGAGTTATAGGAGTAAATACAAAGGAGTTTTAGGAGTTATGATTGATGAAGAATTGACACAACGGATTTTGAAATGTGCTTTTAAAGTTCATAGTGAATTAGGTCCCGGACTTTTGGAATCTGCTTATGAAGCTTGTTTGTATTATGAATTAGTTGGAGAGGGTTTGAATGTGATTCGACAAAAACCTCAACCATTAATTTACCATGATGTGAAATTAGATGCAGGATATGTGATTGACTTGTTTGTAGAAAATAAAATTGTTGTTGAATTAAAATCTGTTGAAGCATTGAATGATGTTCATCTCGCACAAGTCATAACTTATTTAAAACTCACCAATTAAAAATTCGGACTCTTAATAAACTTCAATGTAAAATCTCTCAAGGACGGAATCAAGCGCGTCTATAACAGCTCAATGAAATAAATTTTTCAAAAAGAAAAAAAGAACTCCTAATACTCCTATTAAAACTCCTATAACTCCTAGTAAAAAAATAATGTCAGAACAGAAAATCATAAAACCTTACTTACGACTCAGCGGATTAGAGCCGCTCATACTTACACCGCAAACTAATTTCGTGAACATCGGTGAGCGCACCAACATCACCGGCTCCAAAGAATTTGCGCGATTGATTCTTGCAGAAAATTATGATGCAGGAGTTGCCGTGGCGCGACAACAGGTAGAGAACGGCGCGCAGGTGATTGACATCAACATGGACGAAGGAATGCTGGATGGCGAAGCCGCGATGAAAAAATTCATCAACCTCATTTCTGCCGAACCCGACATCGCAAAAGTTCCGGTCATGGTTGATTCATCAAAGTGGAGTGTGATTGAAGCGGGGCTGAAATGCTTGCAGGGAAAAGGAATTGTGAATTCGATTTCGCTGAAGGAAGGCGAAGAAAAATTTATTGCAGTTGCAAAAAAAGTTCGTCGCTACGGCGCTGCTGTGGTTGTGATGGCATTCGATGAAAAAGGTCAGGCAGATACTTTCGAGCGCAAGATTGAAGTGTGCAAGCGCAGTTATGATATTCTCACGAAGGTGGTGAAGTTCCCTGCGCACGACATCATTTTCGATCCGAACATTCTCACCGTTGCAACGGGAATGGAAGAGCATAATAATTATGCGAACGATTTTATCCGCGCCACAAAATGGATTAAAGAAAATCTTCCGCACGCGAAAGTGAGTGGCGGCATCAGCAACATTTCATTTTCGTTTCGCGGCAACAATGCCGTGCGCGAAGCCATGCACTCCGCATTTTTATATCACGCTATCAAGGCAGGATTGGACATGGGAATTGTTAATGCAGGAATGATTGATGTGTATGATGAAATCAATAAAGAACTTTTAGAATTAGTTGAAGATGTTTTACTGAACCGCCGCAGTGATTCAACAGAGAGATTGATACAGTACGCCGACAGAATAAAATCGAAAGGTAAGGTGATTGAGCGCGACGAAGCATGGAGAGATGCTCCGGTGGAAGAGCGCCTGCGTCACGCACTCGTGAAAGGAATTGTCGAATACATTGATGTCGACATTGAAGAAGCGCGCGTGAAACTCGGCAGACCGCTGCTCGTGATTGAAGGTCCACTGATGGATGGAATGAATGTGGTCGGTGATTTATTCGGCGCGGGAAAAATGTTTTTGCCGCAGGTGGTGAAGAGTGCGCGCGTAATGAAGAAAGCGGTTGCGTATCTCAATCCGTTCATGGAAGCAGAAAAAAATTCTGTTACAGAAGCAAAGGCAGTCGGCAAAGTTTTAATGGCAACCGTGAAAGGTGATGTGCACGACATCGGGAAAAACATTGTCGGTGTGGTGCTTGCGTGTAACAGTTATAAAATTGTTGACCTCGGTGTGATGGTCAGTTGCGAAAAAATTCTCGAAGCAGCTGTGCGCGAAAAAGCCGACATCATTGGTCTCAGCGGACTCATCACTCCTTCGCTCGACGAGATGGTGCATGTGGCAAAAGAAATGGAGCGGCAGGGTTTTAAAATTCCGTTGCTCATTGGCGGCGCCACCACTTCGCGCATTCACACTGCCGTGAAAGTGGCGCCCGAATACAGCGGCGCGGTGGTGCATGTGCTCGATGCTTCGCGAGGTGTGCCGGTGGTCGGCGATTTATTGCGCGACGAAACCAAGGAAGCATACACACAGAAAATAAAAAAGGAATACAACGAACTGCGCGAAACGCATCTCGGAAAACGCAGAGATAAAAATTTTGTTTCGCTGCCCTTTGCACGCGAACACAAACTGAAAGTTGATTTCAAAAATCACGAAACCACAAAACCATCCTTCATCGGCAACAAAGTGTTCACCGATTTTCCGTTGCAGGAAGTGCGCCCTTACATTGACTGGACTCCCTTCTTTCAGGCATGGGAACTCGCCGGAAAATATCCTGCCATACTCACCGATAATGTGGTCGGAAAAG
>JAHEZG010000268.1 GCA_023251195.1 Chitinophagaceae bacterium
TACAATGCCTCATCCACTAAAAAATATTCCTGCTCCCATCCAAGAGTTGGAGTTACCCTTGTAATATTTTTATCGAAGTAATGACAAACTTCCACAGCCGCAGTTTCTAAAGCTTGCAGAGATTTTAATAACGGAGCTTTATAATCAAGTGCTTCGCCATTGTATGAAACGAATATTGTAGGAATGCAAAGTGTTTTACTATTACCAGCATCCATTATAAAAGCCGGACTGCTTGGATCCCATGCAGAATATCCTCTTGCCTCAAAAGTTACACGCAAACCACCGCTCGGAAAACTTGATGCATCAGGTTCTTGTTGAACCAATGCATTACCATCAAAAATTTCCATTCCTTTTCCGGTTGCTGTTTGCTGAAAAAAAGCATCGTGCTTCTCAGCAGTTGCGCCTGTTAATGGTTGAAACCAATGTGTGTAATGTGTAACTCCACGACTCATTGCCCACGATTTCATTCCGGTTGCAACCTGTTCGGCGGTGGCGCGGTCAATCTTGTTTCCTGATTTTATTGCCAGCATCACAATGTCAAAAGCCTCTTTTGATAAGTAGCTTTTCATAATGTCTTCTGTAAAAACATTAATGGCGTAGAAGTCAGAAATTTTATTTCCGGGTGCTTCAATTTCCGTTACTTGATTTTCTGCCACTTTACTTAATGCTTGAAAACGGGTATTTGTCATGGATGTTGTTTTTTGATGCGGCAAAAATAAAAGCAACATTTAAAATTCCTATATTTTTTTATAATTTTTAATTTTATTGTCAATATTTAGATGTTTATGTAAATATTTCACGGAAATATTTACATAATTATTCTATTTTAAATAATATGCTTAAATATTTAATGAATATATTAAAATATAATATTAGAATTTATCAAAAAGATTCTGGCAGAAAAAAACCACTTGCCTATTCAAACTTCATATTTAGTTATCGGTTAGAGGTGAAGTTTATTTTCGGAAGTAGTTTTATTACTTTCCTTCTGGAAAAAATGCGTTGGAATCAAACTGATTATGGCAATTGCCAGAAACAAGGTGCCAGTACTTTTATAGCGTGACAATGCGCCAAGGTTTGGAACAATAATACCTAATAGAGTATAAATAGAAAGGGTGTAACCAATGGATATATAAAAAAGGTGCGGGAATTTGCTTCGATTTTTAAGGGTATAAAAAATTGCTGCAATTAAAAGTATAAATAATATTAATTCCTGTACTCCGATAATACCTTGATAAAAATTGATCGCCCTCCAGGGCAAAGGTTGTAAAAACGAATGATTGAGCGAGACCGGAATGATTTCAAAAAACGAAACCGGATTTGGTTTTAGTTCGGGTAGGGAAAGTGAATTTTCGGTAGGTGGCAGATAAGTAAATGCATTTTGCCACCATATAATTTTTTTAATTGGTGTAACTCCTCCATAAAAGAAACTGAATAACAGAATCAGAATAGTAAAAAACACCAAGCCCGATAAATAATAGAGATGCAATCTGTTTTCTTTATTTTTATATAACAGATAGATAATTATCAATGGAATGAAAATAAATAAAATGTATGATCGGATTATATACAGTAAACATATTGCAAACACTGCCGGAATAAAATTAGTGGCAGCATATTTTTGTCGGGAGTTTAGTGAATAAAACAACATGCCGATTCCTAGTAAAGCCAACCCATCTTTATGAATGCCTGAAGTCCAGAACACAACTGAAGGAATAAGTACGGCTGCCGCCAGAATCAAGAATCTTTTTTCTTTCAATTCATTTTTAAATGCTGAATAGAGCAATACTATTCCTGAAAACGAAAGCACATTAAAAAAAACCACATGCACATTGTAAAAGCACCCTGAAACCAAGGCCACCAGGGCATGAAAACGAATAATTAAATAATAACTTTCGTCGCCATAAGGAATTGAATTGTAAGCCCATTTTTCGATTCCGGCATATGGTGGATAGCGGCACGGCAGAAATACAAGTTTTGAATAAATAATGATTCCATGATTGTGCAACTGATTATATATTCGAACGCCTTGTTTAAATCCATAAAGCGTATCGCCACCACCATAGCTTAAACTGTGAATGTATCCATACAATATCCCGACCATAACTTTGAAAAGAAAAATCAAAATCCACCATTGAATTTTCAATCCAGACTCTCTGAAAAATTTCATCTTGCTTATACAGAAGCAAAAAAGTGCTGAATAAAAGAATACAAGTATCCACTGCATTTTGCCAAAGATGTAAAAAGTATTGCGCTAATTAAATATTGATTTGTTCAGTTACTTAAAATCGGCTATCAGAATTTTTTCATCGCAGGCTTCGTGTTCTCGTTCAATGTTTGAAGCTATAATTACGAGTCGGTTTTTTGAATAATTGTTCATCTGGTTCTTCCACCACAGCACTCCTTGTTCATCGAGATTGGTTGTTGGTTCATCTAACAACAATATTGGTGTATCAGAAAAAATGGCCAGCATCAGCTTGGCACGCTGCTTCATGCCCGATGAAAAATTTTTTAGCTGCCGTGCTGAAGATTTTTCAAATCCGCTTAACTGAATAATATGTTGGATGGAAAGATTGCGGTGAAACTTTTTAAATCCTGAATGGAATTGAAGTAATTCTTCCAAAGTCATTTCTTCAGGTAATTCAAGATAAGGTGCAGCCAAACTAATGTGTCGATAAAAATTTTCAGGTTCAATTTTATTTTCATTTTCGAAATAAAAAATTTCTCCCGTTGATGGAACAATGTTTCCGGCAATTATCTGCAGCAAGGTTGATTTACCGCTGCCATTTGGGCCCAATATGGCGTATGATTTATCAGATTGAAAAGAGGAATTCAGATTCTGGAATATCCACTCGTAGTTATATCGCTTGCCGGCCGACTTAAGAGTTATCTTCATTTACGATGGAATCATAACCCTTGATAATTCCTTTTTCAGACTCTCGGATAAATTTTAAAATAGCATCGCGCTCCGGTGACGATTGAAATTTTTCTTCCAATGCTTCAATCGCTTTTGTTACATTATCATGTTCAACAAAAATCACTCTGTATATGTTGTGTATCTCGGCAATTGATTCGGCGCTATATCCTCTTCTTTTTAACCCAACTGAATTTACTCCTGCATACGACAATGGTTCGCGCGCTGCTTTAATAAATGGAGGTACATCTTTGCGCACCAAACTTCCACCTGTGATAAATGATTGGGTTCCGATTTTTAAAAATTGCTGAACAGCCGAAACTCCTCCAATATTAACGAAATCTTCAATGATAATATGTCCGGCTAAATTCACATTGTTTGCAAGAATAACATTGTTGCCGATTACACAATCATGCGCCACATGCGAGTAAGCCATGAGCAAACAATTGTTTCCGATTTCAGTTTTATAACTCCACTTGGTTCCGCGATTCACTGTTACACATTCGCGAACAATGGTGTTGTCGCCAATGATGGTTAAAGTTTCTTCCCCTTCAAATTTTAAATCCTGTGGTTCACCGCTGATAACTGCGCCGGGAAATATTTTACAGTTCTTTCCAATCCGTGCTCCATCCATAATAGTTGTGTTTGGACCAATCCATGTGCCTTCACCTATCTCAACATTTGCTGCCACAAAAGCAAATGGCTCAATCGCTACATTGTTTCCAATCTTAGCACTTGGGTGAACTGAAGCGAGGTTCGATATCATGGTTTGTTTTCGCTTTTCCGGAGTTTGAATTTGGCTTACAGCCTTGGTTGTGATTAAATTAGTTGCACATTAGATTGGCTGTTTGCGAACAATTTGCGCAACAAGGTCAGCCTCAGTTACAATTTTATTTCCGACATAAATTTTTCCATGCATTTCGCAAATGCCTCTTCGGATGGGCGAAAGCAATTCTAATTTCATTACTAAAGTATCGCCTGGTACTACTTTGTTTTTGAATCGAGCATTATCAATTTTCAAAAAATAAGTGTCCCAATGTTCTGGATCTTCCAATGTACTCATCACTAATATTCCGCCGGTTTGCGCCATTGCTTCTATTTGCAAAACTCCCGGCATTACAGGGTTACCTGGGAAGTGACCTTGAAAATAATTTTCGTTGAAGGTTACATTTTTAATTCCCACCACACTGTGGTCGGTGATTTCAATTATCTTATCTACCAATAAAAATGGGTACTTGTGGGGGAGAATCCTTTCAATCTGCCTGATATCATAAACGGGCGGAGTGTTAGGGTCATAAAATGGAGCCATTTTTCCGTTTTTCATTTCTTTAATCATTGACTTTATTTTTTTTGCAAAAGCAACATTGGTGGAGTGACCGGGGCGCGAACCTGTAATGTGTGCCCTCACCGGAGAACCGATGAGTGCGAGGTCGCCAACTACATCCAACAACTTGTGCCTTGCGGGTTCATTTTCGTATCGTAATTCGGTGTTGTTTAAATATCCTTCTTTATTCACTTGCACATCCACCCGGTCAAAAAGTTTATTCAACTTTGCAAGTGTTTCAGCATCGGGTTTCTGTTCAACTACAACAATTGCATTTTCAAGGTCACCTCCTTTAATCAAATTCTTTTTTACCAACCCTTCAATTTCGTGAAGAAAACAAAAAGTTCTTGCTTGTCCAATTTCTTTATTGAATTCTGAAATATTTCCTAAGCTCGCTTCCTGTTTTCCTAAAACATTTGAATCATAATCAATGGTCACATTCACTTTAAAATTATCGGCGGGCGAGGCATGCATGTGAACATTTTTCTCCTCGTCGTAATGCGAAATATTTCCTGACAACTTTATGTAATGACGAATGGCTTCCTGTTCAATAATTCCCGATTCATAAAACGCATCAATAAATGCGGATGAACTTCCATCCATAATCGGTACTTCAGGTCCATTAATTTCAATCAGCACATTATCCAATTCGGCACCAACCAAAGCGGCGAGCACATGTTCAATGGTATGCACTTTTACTCCCTTGCTTTCAATGGTTGTTCCGCGTGAGGTATCCACTACAAAATCAACATCAGCTTTAATGGTATTATGTCCTGGTAAATCAACACGCTTAAAAACAAATCCGTGATTGGGGGAAGCAGGTTTAAAAGTGACAGTCGCAGGCATGCCCGTATGCAATCCTTTGCCGGAAAGTGAAACAGGTTTACTAATGGTTCGCTGCCTGATTATCATTTTTCTGTAAGCCTGTTCTTCTTTAAATTTTCCAATTCTTTTTCGAGCTGTTCTATTTTTAAGCGCAGCGAAGGTAAGTGACGAAAGACAACTTGCGAACGCAATGATTCAGTATAATTAAAAGCAGGTGAACCGGTGAATGCTTTGCCGGGTTCTGTAATGCTTTTTGATACTCCGCTCT
>JAHEZG010000269.1:0-882 GCA_023251195.1 Chitinophagaceae bacterium
ACAGCCATTGTTTTACTGCTCAGTGCATCAATAGCTTTCGCGCAAAATCCTGCCCCATGTTCTGATTTATATTTCTCGGAATACATTGAAGGAACCAACAACAATAAAGTACTTGAAATTTTTAACCTAACCGCTTCGATCATTGACCTTACGAATTATAAAGTATGGATGTCATTTAATGGCGGTTCAAGTATTCAATCAGTTTATTTACAAGGAACATTGAGTCCTGATTCTGTATTTGTTTTGGCAAACAGTTCAGCATTTCCTGCTGTGCTTGCATTAGCCGATCAGGTATCCGGTGCATTGGATTTTAATGGCGACGATGCAGTAGCACTTATAGATACTGCAACTAACGATACAATTGATATAATCGGAGAAATCGGAATTGATCCGGGTGCATTTTGGTTAGTTGGAACAGGATCTACTCAACTTCATACATTAACAAGGATGGCAAATATTAACAATGGTCAACTTGATTGGGTAACAGGGGCAACCGAATGGAATGTTTTCGCATCAAATGATTTCACCCAGTTGGGATTACATGTAATGACTCCATGTGCTCCGGCACCGCCTGATATATATCTCATTAACACCACACAAAATGTTAATGAAGGAGCCGGAACAATTTCAATTCAAATAGGAATTACAAATCCTGATGTAAATCCAACTTCGGTAACTTTAACATTGAGTGATATCACCGCTCAGATTACTCAGGATTATGATTTAACCGGCAATCCGGTAACTGTAACTTTTCCGGGTGGCTCTTCAACTGCACAAACAGTTGTTGTTACAATAAATGACGATGCGGCTATTGAATCTGCTGAATCTTTTAATGTTGCATTAAGTAATGCAACAAACAATGCAACTATTTCTGCAGCTAAC
>JAHEZG010000269.1:892-5329 GCA_023251195.1 Chitinophagaceae bacterium
CTAACGAAGTCGTAACTATTCATGACAATGACACACCGGGCCCCGAAGTATTCTTGCTTAATTAAACACAAACAATACTTGAAACAGGTGTTTCTGTTGCCATTCAGGTTGGGATTAACAATGCCAATGCAAATGCAACATCAGTTACTCTATCATTAAGTGATATCACCGCTTCAATTGGTCAGGACTATAATCTGACCGGTGGACAAACAACTGTTACATTTCCCGGTGGTTCATCAGCCTCGCAAACTGTAACCGTTACAATAATCAGTGATGCAAATTTAGAGTTAGATGAAACTTTTGTAGCCATACTCAGCAATACCACCAACAATGCGACCATAACAAATGCATCTGATACAGTTACCATCGTAAATGTTGAAGTAAATTCTTATATCAGTTTTTACAAAGCCATTGATTCAGTTTCAGAAAGCATGACTACTTATTCGGCGCAACTTGAAATGTTTTCAGGAACCACTACCACAGCACCAACAAGCGCTGATGTTACATTGGTGACAGCACAATCAACCGCAACTCAAGGAGTTGATTTTACTTTTACTGATACCACTGTTATCTGGCCAGCAGGTCCGCCTAATTCGCAGTATGCCATTTTTCATATTATTGACGATGCGCTTTTTGAACCGATGGAACACTTTGTACTTACTCTATCTAATTTCACAAATAGCTCAGCAGCCGGAAATGTTAGCAGCATCGAAATCAATATTATTGATAATGACCCCGATGGCATTAAAGAAATTTTAAATGGCAAAAATGTTTTACTCATTCCAAACCCGGCTGGAAATAAAGCAACTTTAATTACTAATGGCGCATTTGAATTTTATGAAATAAGAGATGCTGCCGGTAAAATTTTACAAGCTACAAATATTCAGAATCAAACAGCAACTACCATTTCGTTAACCGATTTTTCCAATGGAATTTATTTTATCAGTCTGCATTCGGCTACACAAACTGAAATGGTAAAACTGATGAAACAATAATTTTCAGTTGAAAATAAATAGAATGATAAAAAATATTTTACAATGCCTGCTGCTTTCAGCAGGCATTGTTTTTTGCCTGAATGAAAAAACTTTTTGCCAAGTAAAAACAGATTCAAATGCGTGGCATAAAAATTTTTCAGTTGGGTTGTATAACTTCAATTATCTGCGCGATTACGAATATTTCTCTCCGATTATGGAAGGATATACTTTGTGCGGAAGCATTGTACAACCGACTATTGAATACAAGCCTTCATCTCATGTTTCATTCCGGGGAGGTGTTTTTATTCAGCAAAATTTCGGTGATGATTCATTGCGTGTTCGACCAACTTTTTTATTGACTATTAAAAATTCTTCAAACGATTTCAGTTTTGGAAATTACAGAAATGAAAATGGTCATCAGTTAATTGAACCATTGTGGTTCACCGATAATTTAGTGACAGATAATATTGAGAATGGTTTTAATTTCAAACAAAAATTCAATCACCTGGAATTAGACAACTGGATTGATTGGAACCGTGCCATAAAAAACGGTTCGCGGTTTCAGGAAAAAGTTTTTGGCGGGTTAACTGCAAAAATTTATCCGCTTAAAATTCCTGGACAAAAATTAACACTTCCGATACAGGTTTGCATTCAACACACCGGCGGTCAAATCAACGAACCCGATTCTTCATTTTATGTAACAACTATATTGAATGCTGATGCGGGAATAAAATCAATTCTAAAAAACAAAAACAGTAATAAATTTATTTCTGAATTCAGTGCTGAAGCGTACTATGTTTTTTATAAAGAATTTTCTCCGAATCCTCATTTACAATTTACTGAAGGAAATGGAATCTGGGCTTTACTAAAATTAAAATCAAAAACCGGAGTTGGAATTGATATGGCTTACTGGCAGGGAAATAATTTTATTTCTCCAAAAGGAAATACATTGATGCAAAGTATTTCATCAGTTTATCCTGTAAGTAACTACACTGAAAAAGAACGGCAACTTATTTTCTTTACACTTAAATATGAAAAAGAAATTGCTGCGCATGTAAACCTTTTGTTTTCTGGTGAACCTTATTATGACTTGAAAAACAAATTACTCGAATATGGAATTCATCTTCATTTGCTTTACACAATTAATGAAGATAATCATTTGCCAAAAGGGAAATTGAGACGAAGAAAAATTATTGATCCTTAATTTTAACAAGCACTTTATCTACCCGGTGCCCATCCATATCCATCACTTCGAATTGGAAATTTCTAAATTCAAAACTGTCGGCAGCTTTCGGAATTTTTCCTAAGTGATGCATTACAAAACCGCCAACAGTTGTGTAAGCTCCTGTATCAACATCGGCAATTTCTTCAATGCCTATTAACTCAATGCACCGGTCAATTTGCATTAAACCATCAATTAACCAACTACCATCTTTTCTCCGCACAGCCATTTGTTCATCATCAGTTGAATCAATAGGCAAGTCACCAACGATTGATTCCATGATATCATGTAGAGAAACTATTCCTTCCAGCGAACCATATTCATTCACAATTAATCCGGTGTGCGAATGAGTCTTTTTAAATGTTTCTAATAATTCCAACGCAGGCATTGTTTCCGGAAAAAAAACCGGTGGTTTCAGCAATGATTTTAAATCCAGTTTTTTCTTTTCAGCCAGTTGTGTAAAAATATCTTTGATGTAAACCATACCTAAAACTTTGTCCAACTCCTTTTCGCAAACCGGAAAGCTTGAATGAACACTGGCGCTTAAATGTTTTAACAAATCTTCTTCTTCAATATCAATATCTACCCAAATGATTTCGCTTCGGTGAGTCATTAATGAATTTACTTTTCGGTCGCCGATGCGAATGATGCCACGCATCATATCTGATTCCTGCTTTTCCAAAATTCCATGCTGCGAACCCTGATCAATCATGTGATGCAACTCTTCTTCAGTAACTGTTTGTGCAACATTGGTTTTTATCATTAATATTTTCAAAACCATTTTAGTTGAGAATTGTAAAAACCACGCTATTGGTTTTGCAATCCAACCCATCACCTGAATTACAGGTGCTGAAAACATGGCTACCTTTTCAGGATAATTAATTCCCAAAGTTTTTGGCACCAATTCGCCAAGCAATAAACTTAAATAAGTAGTGAATGATACGATTGTGGCAATGCCTAAAAAATCAGCGTATTTTTTTAACGCTTCAAACTGCTGAAAATATTCAGAGAGGTGGTGAGCTATTGATGTACCACCGTAAGTAGCAGCAATGAAACTGATAAGTGTAATATATATCTGAACAACAGATAAAAACTGTTGCGGTTTCTCCATCAGCTTTAAGGCCACCTTTGCTCCCATTCGTCCCTGCTTTGCTGATTTTTCTAACCTTGCCTTCCGAGAAGAAATCAGTGCTATTTCAGCCAACACAAATGCTCCACTTACACATATCAATAAAAGGACAAGAAACAATTCTGTAATCAAATGCTGGTTAATTTTTTACAAAAATAATCAAGCGCTCTCCTGAATTATAAAAACGATATTAACCTTTCAATCAGCTTTTGGAATTTCTTTAATTCTGAATTTTAAATTTCAATAACTTTATTGAGACATTTTTCGACATGCATACTCATATTATAATACCTAGGTAAAAATTTCAACCTGTCAAATCAACAACTCATCGGAATAATATGCCGGAAACATTCAATTGACCTTTCTTCGGCCACGGTAAAAAAATTGAGTTCTGATTAATTAACAAATGCGCTTAATTTTATTGCGGAAATTCCAAATAATTTTTTTAATTAATAAAATTTTTCCCCATGAAACAGTTTCGATTAACATTAACTCATTGCAGCCTTTTATTCGCAATTTTGATTTTGCTATTTGCAAATTCAAAAAATGTTGATGCACAAACATTACCCATTTCCAATTATGTATTATTCTCAGGGGCAGGCGGTGCAGGAACAACCACTCCATCTTCACCTGGCTATGGAGTTCATTTAGGTTCGCCATGTATAATTGTTGGCGGTTCTGTCGGAAGTAATAAATTAGTTAAAACTTCAGGTTCCGGAAATTTTAGTGGAAACATTAACTCAGGTGGAACAATTATTCTTTCAGGAAGCAATACAGTTTCAGGAAAAATAACTGCCGCAAATTCTTATGGAGCATCAGGAACCATTCTTTCAGTAGGAACAGGTGCAAACCTTAGTGGCAATATTGATGTAAATGGAAATGTAGTTGTAAGCAGCGGAACAGTTTCAGGAAAAGTGACTCACCCTGTTGGTACAACTTATACAGGTCCTACTCCAGGCGGTGGTAATGTAACCGGTGCTCCAACACTGCCGACTTTGCCTTCATTACCTGCTCCTATAGTTTTTCCTGCAGCAGGTTTAACAAACATCACAACATCTACTACTCTTACTCCCGGTGCATATGGAAATGTGGCGCTGTCAAACAACCAGGTT
>JAHEZG010000270.1:0-1839 GCA_023251195.1 Chitinophagaceae bacterium
TTATTGCCGATTGAATTTTTGATTGCAAATCCAGGTACGGATAATATTTACCATGCGGATTTTCGCCTTCGGGCGACGATGATTCAATTAGAAAAACATTCCCCGTTCCTGATTTAATATTTGCAAAATCATTTACCTCAATTGCCGGAGCATACATTCCATATCCCGCATTTTGAAGCTCACCGGTTACTTTGTTACTGGCCGAAAAATTTAATGCATAATAGTCTGAATCAGGTTGAAGCATTGCGCGGTTCACACTTAAATAATTTTCACCCGAATACTTTATTCCAATATTGGTTTCAAATGATTGAAGGTAAGTTCCGTTATTGCCCATTGGTTTTAGCCCAAGTAATTTATATTGCTGAATGATATAATCATAAGCCATTTGTTCGCCCTGGCTTCCGGTTTGTCTTCCGTTCAGGCTGTCTGATGCCAGGTAGTACACATCTTTTTTTATTTTGTTTTCAGAAATTGTTTGTGCCGAAACGAAACAACTCAGCAACAAAACTGAAACTGTGGTAATGATTTTCATTTTTTCGAAATTGAGTTTGCGAATTTAACTGCACAAAGTGGAAGTAACTCTTCTTTTATGACAAATGGAAATTCAGTTTAAAATTGAAATCAGAAATCTTATTTTTCGGTAGAAATAATTTCAAATTAATGAAGGAAGAAAAACTTTATACAGCAATCGGAACTTCAATAACAGGAACAGATATGAGTCAAATGTTCGGCAAACCGGCTTTGAAAGTGAAAGGAAAAGCATTCGCTTGCTTCTTCGAAAATGAAATGGTGTTCAAGCTTTCAGGTGATGAACATGCATTCGCCCTTGCGTTAAGCGGCGCAAAATTATTTGACCCCTCTGGTAAGGGCCGCGCCATGAAGCAGTGGGTGCAGGTTCCATACAAGCACAATAAAGAATGGAAAAATTTAGCACAAGCCGCTTCTGATTATGTGAAAAAAACTGCGAAATGAAAAACTGGTTTCATAAATATTTACCAATCACTTTCGATGCTAAACTGTTTTTGATTTTAGTGCTCGGATTTATTGTTGCCACTGTTGTTGGAACAATGTCCTATGCTTTGGGATATTATTTAATCGGAGAAACTCAAGGGCATGAGGTAATTATAAATTATCGGGGTGCTTTCTGCTACGATGAACTTCCACATAGTTTATTATTTTCTGCTTCTGGAATTCTTACGCCAATCATAATCGGAAGTATTGGTTTGATTGTTTTATTTCTAAGACGAAAAACATTCATCGGAGAAAAATTATTATTTGGTCAATGGATTTTGATTTTCATAGCAATGTTTCTTCTTCGTCAATCAGATAATTTTGCTTATGCGGTATTGAGGTATTTTGTAACTGGAAAATTTCGCTGTCAAAATGCCGACACTTACATCGCTGAACTTTTGAATTTGCCGATTCAATCAATTCAATTGACAATGGTTGCAATCGGATTAATTGTTTTGTCGTTTATTGTTTTTCGCTTTATTCCGAAAAATCAGCGCTTCACCTTTTTGCTTGCAGGAATAGTAGGTGGAATTGGAGGATATTATTTGTGGTTTTATGAATTGGGTAAAAAAATTCTACCGTAATATTTCATGATGAATTTTTTGAAACCACAATTTCTATTTGCAACATCCGGGATAATTATTTTGATTATTGGTTTAATATTTTTCAAAGATTCGATTGATATTCAGCAGCACGATTTTTACTTAGTAATTGCTGAATCCACCATTAATGCAATCTTGTTTTTTTATTTTGAATTTGTTGCTTTAATCTATTTCCTTTTTCAAAAATTCAAGTCTCCACTAAATAAATTTTTTGGATGGACTCATT
>JAHEZG010000270.1:1849-5323 GCA_023251195.1 Chitinophagaceae bacterium
TATCGCTGATTCTGTTTTTTATTCTTCCTTCCGTTACGCGAAATCCAACTGATCCGAATTCAATAATTCAAACAGGTGATTTTATTTCTTATGCTTTGATTGTTTTTATATTAGCACAAATTGTTTTCCTGCTTTATTTTATTTTCTCCCCCGTAATAAAACTCAAAACTTAATAATTAAATAAATGAAAATTAAAGACTCAAACATCACACTTATGGTGAAAAACATGGATAAGGCATGCGCCTTTTATGCCATGATTGGATTAAAATTGAAAAAGAGATGGGAAGATTATTACGCCATGTACGAAGCGCCGGGTGTAGTAATCGGGTTGCATCCTTCTGACGGAAAGCCGAAAGGCAGTGGCGATGCTTCCATCGGATTTTTTATTGAAAACATTAAGGATGCAGAAAAATTATTGACGAAAAATAAAGTGAAGTTCAAATTTGACGACGGCGATTCCGGCAAATACATTCACTTCAAAGATCCTGATGGCAACATTTTATATTTCACTCAACCAAGCTGGAAATATTGAGTGAAGAGTGAAAAACTAAAAGTGAAATTGAATTTCAGGTTTGTATTTTCCAATAACTGATAACATTAAACAAATAACTTTTATCAATGATCATCGGAGTCGCCGGTCCTTATTCAGCAGCAACGGCAGAGCAACGCAAAAAAAATCTGAATGCGATGAATGAAGCTGCTGCAAAAATTTTAGAGAAAGGTCACATACCAATCATTGGGATGAATGCAGCACTACCCATTGTTGATTTAGCACATGTGGCTGACCGATACAAAGCAATAATGGAAATATCGCTTGCAGTTATCAATCAATGCGAAGCAATTTTAATTCTTGCCGAAAGTCCCGGCGTTTTGAAGGAACGGGATTTGGTGCTTGCGAATGGCGGAAAAATATTTTACTCGTTTGCTGAAATTCCGGAATTTGAATAACCTAAATCAGAATTTTTTTTTCAGGAATTGCTGCAGATAGTTTTCGTCTTTCAGATTGATTACTACTTGCCTGTTTGCATCTAAAAATTCATAACTCAGTGTTTCATAAATGGATGCAGGTTTCAAAGAGTCGAGCATTGAAACTGAAAAATTATTTTTCGGAATAACTATTCCCAAACCATAATCGCAATTCAAAACAAAAATATCAAGCGCATTAAATTGAGTGTTCCATTCTATCAGGTGATGTATGGCTTTCCACGAATCGCCGCACCATCCACCGGTAAATCCGGGGATGTTCATAGTTTCAGCATGTTCTTTTGAATTTGCGGGCCATCCGTGTGCCTTTGTTGGCGGGCTGCAATCGTGCATCACAATTCCTCCATTCGGATTCAGATAAGTCAGCACATTTTTTACATCAATTAAAGTTTGCGCGTATGTATGCAAGCCATCAATAAACGAAACATCAATTTTATTTTGTTCTAATTTTTTTCTTTGTGTTTCGAAATAAGCATCGCTGGTTAAATTGAAATATTTGTTGAACAGGTTGCGGGGGTCGTGAGTTATTGCATGAAATTTATATCGACCTGTAATTTTCAAAACCGGATCAACCGCGTGCTTGTATGATGCATGTACTTCCAGAAAATTACTTCCGTTAAACACGCCAATCTCCAGATAGTTTTTTGCCTTTGTGTGATTGATTAATAATTGAATCGCTTCGAGTCTGTTCATTGATATTGCAGCTGTATGTTGCAACAAATGTAATTTTTGTGACGAAAGTTTTTTATTCATAAAACAAAAAGGCAGTCAAAAATTAAATTGACTGCCTTAATAAGAATTATTGAAAACCTTACTTGGGTAATAATGCTGATTGATAAAGAGCGGAATCGTTTATAACATCAATTGCTTTTAATATTTCATCATCATTATTTAAAGCATTGATGATTCTTCCATTCTGATAATAGTAGCGGCTTACAATTTCCTGTTCAAGTAATTTAATAAGTTCCGGCTTGTTTTTTTGCAGGTCGTGTTCTTTATCGTGGCTGATTTTGTTTTTGATTACATCAAAATCAGATTGTATGGCATCAAAATATTTTTCTGAGGAAGCATTTTTCTGTAATGCTTTTAATGCGTCTTCGGTTTTAGTTGAATAATCATAATCTTTATCTTTAATGAAACCGACAAACGCGTTCCAGTCTTCATCGCTGAGTTTAAAAACTTTTGCATCGGCAATGGTTTGGTGTAGTTGCCTGTATTGCGTTGCAAAATCAAACACCAGATTTTTTTCTATTAAACTTTTAGATATGGGACTGTAGCTGAGTGCATCTAAAACAATATCCGGATCAACACCGCCACCGTCATACACCAATCTGCCTGCTTTTGTTTTAAAGAAAGTTTTAAGCGAATCAGGAATTTTGCCAACGCTGCCATCTTCATTTCTGTGCGCATAATCAAGCGCCTGTATGCATCGGCCCGATGGCGTGTAGTAATGTGCGGTAGTAACTTTCAATTGTGTTCCATAACTCAATTGTCGGGTTGATTGAACTAACCCTTTGCCATAAGTTTTTTGACCAACAATAACCCCGCGGTCCAGGTCCTGAAAGGCGCCGCTTACAATTTCAGAGGCCGATGCAGACCCGCTACTCACTAACACAACCACCGGAATTTTTGTATCCACTGCTTCGTTTAATGCTTTGTATTCTTTATCCCACTCAGCCACTTTGCCTTTGGTGCTTACCACCATTTGACCTTTATCGACAAACACATTTACAATGTTTACTGCTTCGTTCAGTAATCCACCCGGATTACCTCTCAAATCAAACACAATTCCTTTGAGTTGATTTTTACTTTTCAAATCTCTGAGGGCATCAGCCACATCTTTGCCGCACTGTTCGGTAAATTGAGAAAGCCGTATGTATCCGATATCATTGTTGAGCATTCCATGATAGGGAACAGAGTTTATTTTAATTTCTTCTCGAGGAAATTCTTTTAACACGGTGGTTTTATCGCCGGGTCGTTGAATCAGTAATTTAATAATGGTTCCGGGTGAACCTTTTAAAACTTTGCTTGCTTCGTCGGTTGTTTTTCCTTTGGTGCTCTTTCCGTCAATTTCTAAAATCACATCACCGGCCATTAGTCCGGCTTTGTAGGCGGCAAATCCTTCATACGGTTCTGCAACAGCCAGGTAGTCGCCTGCCTTTCGAATGGTTGCGCCGATGCCTCCGTACTTGCCCGTTGTTTGAAAACGAAAGCCTTCAATTTCTGCTTCTGAAATATAGTTGGTGTACGGGTCGAGCGAATTGAGCATGGCATCAATTCCGGTGCGCATAAATTTTGATGGGTCTATGTCATCAACATAATAAGTATTTACCTCTTTGTAAAGCGTGGCAAAAATGTCAAGGTTTTTTGATACCTCAAATAAATTGTCGGTGACAAAAGCAAGCGGAATAAAAACTGAGAGGGAGAGCGCAACAATGAGTGACCACTTTTTTAATTTGCGCATGAGTTGATTGATTTAGTTTTAATGAG
>JAHEZG010000271.1 GCA_023251195.1 Chitinophagaceae bacterium
GATTTGGAATAAATTTAGCTCATGAGGCTGGTTTCATGCAGGGCCAAGGTAAACCTGGTTTAGTTTTAGTTGAAGAAAAGAGTCGTGAAACGATGTCGAAGTTTACCAACATTAGTGGATTAATTGCCCCTGGTTTTGCGAATGATGACGATGCATTCAATCCTCAAAGTGAGAATTCCATTCAGACTATTCTTACTAAATGGTTAAATTCAATTAAGAATATTGACTTATAGAATATAAACTCAATTAAATGAAATGTTGAGTATCCTAGATCTTTTAAAAAGTATCATAAAGAAATATGGAATCTGCTGATTCTAATAAAAAGAATGAAATCTGTTTTTGATATCTTACCACCCCTATCATGAAATAAATTGGCAACTCTTTGGTTAATGAAAATTAATTTTCGAAAATAAATCCTTTTGCTATGCTTGTTCCGGTGATGACCCTGAAAAAAATAAAAAAGAGTTAGAAAAAGATTTTCCCATTCTCCGGCGAAAGGCGGGATTCCGTCCCAGCGTGGGCTTCCTCTTATGAGACCTTGCGCATTAAACGCTGGTTCGCTTCGAAGACCCAGCTGGCACAAAATCAATTTGTGAAATCAGAAATAAATAAGAAAAGAAAAACAGAATTAAATAATTTACTAAATTAATTAAATATGGATACAGACGCTTTTTTAAAAATCGGAATACCAATAATTGGCATTGTCGTGACTGCATTTATTGGAAACTTTAAAGAAGAAATAAAAAATTTATTTGAAAGGTCAAAATATAAATACCTAAAGGGCACATGGGATTGTGAATGGATAATAAATCAAAGTTCTACATCTTCTGTAGGAGGTTCCATTAAAGATACTGTGATAATAAAAAGTGTATATGGCAAATTAGTAAGGGGGACAGGAAGCACGAAAGATTTTGGCGAATGGAATATAAAAGGGAAAATTTCTGAGAATGTATTTGTTAGTTCTTATAGTCCAAAAAAAGACAGCAAAAAACATAACTTAGGAGTGATCATCATTAAAGTTGATAGTGATGAAAAAAAAGTATTAAAAGGTAAATGGATACAATACAGAGGAAACGAATTAGTTGATGGAGAAACTATATGGACATTAAGAAATTCGTAAAATTCGACAGACCATTTGTTATTTTTTTCAGTTCACCCAAAAAAACTCCAACAAATCCTTGTACGAGCTGTTTAACAACAGTTGCACTTACTGAATTACTGCGACGCACAAATAGCAGGATAACACTGTGTTCCTTCACCCGATGCTGATTTAGTAGTGACACAAATGCTATATTTTTCCTATTCGAGTATAAACCGTTAGCCATTGTTATCGCTGTAAATTGAAAATAGAATAAGGAGTATAAAATTTACTGAACAACAATTCTCTTTAAATCAGTACTGACACCATCATCAACTTTTACAAAATAAATTCCTTTTGGATAATCATAAAGATCAATGCCTTCTGATTTTTGAATTATGCCTGCATCAGTAGAATAAATTTTCTCTCCAAGCAGATTATAAATAGCTATTGAATTAATTTTCTTGCTGCACTTAATAAAAATTTTTCCGGCTGAAGGATTTGGATGAATCAACAAATCATTTTCAGTTAATTTATTTTCCATTCCGGTAACCAATGCTGTTACAGTAACATTATCAATGCTGATTGTAAACCAGTTGTTTTCATTCTTAAATTTAAAAGCAACATAACCTGATCCTGATGTGAAAGGCAGATTAATGGTTGTATCAACCCAAACCAATTGATTCGCAGGAATAGTTAAACCGGTCAATTCAGCAACCTCAGTAAACTGTCCATCATTCGGATCTCCACTTCCTGAGCTATACCATACTCCAATGTAATCGGTTGCAATCGCATTACCCATCACTGCAAAGGTTCTGATTTTAAGTGACACTGAACTTTGTGATAAAATGGTTAATGCCGGTGATACATACCAATCCTCCACTGTTCCTGTATCGTTATAATCATGATAGATACAATCAGGTGCGGAAAATCCACCATTTGAAAATCCCCAGGGACCATAAGTAGCATTCACTCCTAAATTATATTGCTGCCATCCCACCTTCTCAGCAGGAGAATCAAAACCTGAATAATAGGGTAGCGCCTGTTGTGCTTTTGCATTTGTGTTTATCAAAACAGCAAGTGCTGCTAAAAAGTAAATTGTAAAGTTTTTCATTTTTTGTAAATGTTTTTTTGTTGTGATTTAATTTAAAATTCAAAATCAATTTGCAATCATATCAATGTTTGATGCAGAGTATACACTTCCATGTAACAGCGTATGATGATTTTTAATAATTAAAATGGAGAGTCAGAAAATGTTAATGTCTGTTTGAATTATAAAAAGGGAATTTATATGTATGACGAATGTAAGTAGTACAATGCTGCATGGAGAAATGTTGTTTCATATGATAAAAAATATAAAATTGGTTTATAAGATCATTTTAATTTGTCTATTGCCATTTCTAAAGGTTTATCCTGGCCATTATCAAGTTCCGTTTTTGTTGCAATAATTAAATAGTCAGGTGCTAATCCAATACCTTCATAAGTCAATCCATTTGCAGCACGATAATCGCCAACGGAGATTGTATAAACCCAACCATTATACATTTCAGTTGATTTCTGATCTGAAAATGCTCCTGATGTTGTATCGCCCAATTGTTTGACATTCTCATTTTGTTTCATTGCAAGAGCAAATGTCTCAGCGGCACTTGTTGAAAAACGGGAAGTAATTAAGATCACCGGCTTTACATATTGGCTTGTTCCCGTTGGTTCTACATACCATTTCAATGTTTCGGTAAAATCATCATGTGCAGGTCCATTTTTTCTTTTACTGCTCATAAAAAGTCTTTTAGACGATGCAAATTTACCAGCTATATACTGGCCTAAATAATCATAGCCACCTGAATGTGTTCTTATATCTACAATAATTCCTTTCGTATCTTTTAGTTCATCTATTATTTTATCAATTGTTTTTTGTGTATTAGATAGCGATTCCTCCGCCCTGAATATTAAAATATAACCTATGTTATAATTGTCAGTGATTCCAAAACTTATGTCGTTTGATTCTTCTTTTAAATTTGTTACATAATTTTGTTTGACTACCTCTTCGCTAAAATCTTCTTGAAATTTAAACGAGGCATTCCCCAATATTCCTGATCTGAATGAAGGTAATTTTTTGTCAGTTGTGAATAATGTAACATGATTATCATTAAACACTTTTAACATTGCGGTAAGGACATTGTATAAATCAGAATCGCTTGAATTTTCGGTTAACAGGGGTCTATATAAGTCATGTTGCTGCTGCCAGTTAATATTTTTTACATCAAACATTCCATAAGACTCATCAAAATTTTTCCATACCAATTCGAAATTATTAATAGCTGTATTAGGTTCTTCTTTTCCAATGAGTATTTTTTCACAACTCTGCATAAAGAATGCGGTAATCACAAACCCAACTATAATTTTATTTTTTTTCATAGTATGTTTTTAAAAAGAATAAGAAATTCCGCCGGTGAAATTATTTTGAAGAAAATGTATACTCTTTGGATAACTATATCGTAAATAATAACCAGAGGCGTTTAATTGCAAAACAAATCTTTTATTTAACAAATAATCAATTCCAATAAGGGCATTTACAGATTGATATTTATTCCAGGTTGCTGCCTTTATATCAGAAAATACAGACTTATATATTCCTTTATTAGGTTCAACAGGACTAATAGAATAAGGCAGGCGAAACGGTAATGAAAAAACCGGAAGTTCAGCACCGATCGAAACTTTTAATTTAGAATTAAATTCATAACTGCTTTTCATATCTAAATTTAGTTCGTTGAGCCAAACCGGAGAAAAAGCAACAACATTATTAGATTCAGGAATACGAATATTGCTACAGAAACTTCCTCCCAGGTACAAAGATGTCCTGTGCTTTTTAGTGGGATTTATTTTTCTGAAATATGCAATGTAAAATCCAACATGTGGTAACGATGCTGGAGAGACCTTTGCATCCAGTATGGTGTCTCCATTAATAGCAATCTCAGGTAAAAATTCAAGTGGGGTGATATATAATATCCTGTCTGGATGATATTTTGCTTTTTCATGTAAGGCAGCATAATCAATTGTGATTTCAAACAGTGATTTAATATTTTTCCTTTGGTAGTTTACGTCGAATTGTACACCATTTCCATTATAGATCAATGGTGTTACAAGTTCATCGAGGTAAAGATTGTGTTCGAGCCCAAAGTGAAATCCAATTCTATTTTTTAAAGCTGATGAGTCAGCAGGAATTGTTTGAGCTAAAATACTTTCTTGTACAACAAACAGACTAAAAAGAGTCACAACTAAAAGTATTGGTCGTTTCATGAACAATCTCATTTTTTTGTTTAACGATTTTATCTCAAAATTTATTGTCTAATTTATATATCAATAAATTACAACAGTGTTGTGAGCCTCCTCAATAAAGTCGGTCATGATATGTTAAAAATTGCAAGGTTTCTTTGCAGCTTTCCACATTAAATCCCGACCACACAAAATCATAAAAACTGTAAAGCAGGAAGACCTGTTTATATCCCTTTTCGGTAAGCATCGTTGCAAACCGATATGCTTCTTCATTTCCATAAATTAAGATAGGATGTTGCATGTCAGAAGGCAACGGTATAGATTCAAAAGATGACTGTGCAGCATGAACAGCATTCTTAATATGACCAAGGTTTTTATAGGATTGCATTCCGGTGAGCTTGTTGTTAAATTCATCGTTTGAACGGGTGTCGTAAATAAGAACATCAATGTTATCTTTCAATATTTGCAGCGAGCGGTTAACATCAACTAAGATGAACGGAGTGGAATTTTCCATGAAAGAAATATTCCCTCGGCTTGAAATAAATTTATTGATGCCCCCCATCAAATGATATACGGTTTTAAAACCATTTTCTGTCAGGTCGCGTGATGTCCGTGCAGCGTCACCATCACCGCTTGTTGTATAGATGAGAATGGGTTGCTGCTTATATTTTGTCAGCTCATTTATTTTTTGTTTTAATTCGCTATATGGAATATTGATAGAACCTTTTATTCTTCCAATGTTGTTTTCCAACACGGTATCCTTAGAGTCGTATTGGCTTGCAGGTCTTACATCGAGAACAACTAATTGTTTTTCTTTCTCAAGTAAATCTGCTGCATCATCAAGCGAAATATTTTTATAAGGTAAATCAGAAACAATGAGGTCTTCTTTACACGGGAATTCTTCCACGGTCAATTGATTGAGGGCGGACATGCC
>JAHEZG010000272.1 GCA_023251195.1 Chitinophagaceae bacterium
TATATTTCATAACTCATTGATAATAAACACTTATAGTGCTATGCGGTGCAATCGGTTACATAAAGCGTATAACAATCCGATAAATGCTGATACGATAATTGGAAAAATAATTATTCTAAAATCACCAAATGTTATAGGTAAGTTTTTTCCACCACCATAGTGATTAAAGTAAAAAGCATTTGAAGCGTTGAATAAATTAAAAAATAAGGAAGAAATAAATCCGATGCAAAATGATTTTATGAAATGGAGCTGGGTGCTGATTTTTTGTTGCGCAAAAAAATAAAATGCTGCAATCACACACAGCGGAAGTGGAATTGCTTGTATCGGTCCATTTGTTGTGATATGATATAAAATCAAATTCATAATTCCTCCTGTAATTCCTGGAATCGCCGATACAAAAAAAACTTCCTTTAGTGTTGACTTTTCTTTCATAAAAAGAATTTAGCTGTGACTAAATATAATTGAAATCAGCAATTGAGTAAATGAAAATCTAAATCCGATGTTGCGGATTTAATAAACGGCATTCTGCAATAAGAAGTTGACATAAATATTTCATTGCTATTCAGACTCTTTTATCATATTTACATCACACACTAATTTTCAAACATGAAAAAAATTTTTACAATCGCTTTACTCAGTTATTTTTTTATTTTTAAAAATGAATTGACTAATGCACAAGTAAGTGCGTTGCCATTCAGTATGTCGCTCGGCACTTTTGGTTTTATTACGGGCGATACTCTTTCTCATCCGATGGACGACGATATTAATTATCCGCTTCAACCAATTGGTTTCGATTTCGTTTTTAATAACGATACTTTTCAAACATTTGGGTGCAGTTCGAATGGATGCATTCGCTTGGGTGCCTTAACTACCACTTCATACACACCAAGCAGTATTACCACCAATTACATTTGTGTTCTGATGCAGGATTTACAGAATTCCAATTCGGGTGGAACATTGCAATTCACCACAGCAGGAGTGGCTCCAAACAGAATATTAATTGTTCAATGGCAGGATTGGGGACGATTTGCAACACCGCTTTGTCATTTCAATTTCCAGGTTCTTCTTTATGAAACTTCAAATTGTGTGCAGCTTCGTTATGGCTCGTGCATCAGTGGTATAAATGGCGGTTTACCAGTTCATGCAGGTATTATCGGAAACGGAAGCAGCGATTTTAACCTTCGTACTTCAGCAGTGAACGACTGGCTTTTTAATCAGCCACAAGTTAATTACAACCCAGGTGGATTAACACTTAACTCGCTCACCAATTTACCATCAGGATTAATTTTCGATTTTGGAAACTGCGCCGGAAATTCAGGTGCAACTTTCTCGTTTCTAACCGGAACTATTTACAACGATTTAAATAACAACGGCGCACAAGATGCAGGCGAAAACGGAATTGCCAATGCGCTTGTTCACGAAACCAACTACAATCATTATGCAAACACTGATGCAAACGGAATCTATAATTTGTTTTTTACCGACAGCACACTGACTTACAATTTAGCAACATCTCCGATTATGTACTGGTCGCAAAGCAGTGCGCCAACAACATGGAGTGTTACACCACAAACACAAAGTTGCAATGGAAATGATTTCGGTTGGTATGCTACACCAAATGTTCACGATTTAGGTTTGGCCCAATCGTATTCGCAGCACATTGGTTTCATCTGGAATCACACCATGTTTTTAACGGTTACCAATAACGGAACTGTTACAGAAACCGGAACTCTACAATTGATTAAAGATGCGCACCTCGTTTGTTCGGGGGCAAATCCTGCTGTGTCATCTGTTAATGGCGATACCATTACCTGGAATTTCAGCGGACTGAATCCATTGGCTCATCAGAATTTTTCTATTCAGTATGTATCAGATACAACGGTGAATTTGAACGACACCATGCACAACACCCTTTCAGTTTCATGCAGCGGCACTGATGCAAACCCAAGTGACAATGATGCAGCACAAACCATAATTGCCGATTTAGCATGGGATCCGAATTATAAAGAGGTATTTCCGAACGGAGATATTTTAAATGGAACTCCGCTTACTTACACTATTCATTTTCAAAACACAGGAAGCGCCACTGCACAGAATGTAAAAGTGCTTGATACATTGGATGCAAATCTGAATCCGATGACTTTTGAAATTGTAGAGAGCAGTCACTCCATTACTTCATGGACAATAAACGGAAGCGGTAATCTGCAATTTAATTTTCAGAACATCCTATTGCCCGATAGCGGAGCCAATTTTGCAGGAAGTATGGGTTCATTAACTTATCACATTACTCCAATGACAGCTTTATCGGTTGGAACACAATTACACGGCACGGCTTCCATTGTTTTTGATTTCAATGTGCCGGTGCAAACCAACACTACACTCAATACCATTGTCGAATTGAATGCGGTGCAAACTATAATGAGTGAAAATGCTTCGCTTCATTTCTTCCCGAACCCTGCGAACGACGAATTGAGTGTTCAAACTTCTTCCGCAATTTCAAAAATTGAATTGTATGATGTACAGGGAAAATTATTGAAAACCATTTCAAGTGGTTCAACAAAAAACAATCTCACCATCAGTTTAAATGAAATGAAGAATGGAATTTACTTCATCACCGCTTACACCACCGACGGAAATAAAATGAACGGACGGTTTGTGAAGCTGTAACAGAAAAAAGATTTTTTAAAACCCCTGCAAGGTTTCAGCAATTAGCACTGAAGATTTTTGCAGGGGTTTTTTATTTTATTTTCAATGAAGAATAAATGCTTCAATAATGTTTTCCTGAAGAATTTTCAACCATTAATTTTCGCGCATCAAAATAGTTTTATGCAACTCAACATTTTTCTCCACGAGCTTTTCGAATACAATCTCGATGCAAACAAAAAAATACTAAATAAAATAAATGATTTACCGGATCAACAGGAATGTGTGAAGTTTGTTTCGCATCTCATTAACTCGCAATACAAATGGATGGCGAGAATTAAAGGCGACTCTTCTCAAACGCAAATGGATTGGTGGAATCCGTTGTACTCTTTTGAGCAGTTGGAAAATGAGTTACAGAAAAGCACTCAGCCTTGGCTAAATTATCTGTCTGAAAAAACAGAAGAAGAATTATTGACCGAGGTTCACTTTATAGGTTTTGATGGAAGTGAATTTGCCGCTACACCAAAAGATATAATTGTGCAGTTGAATTTTCATTCCGTGCATCATCGTGCACAAATACAAACCATGATTCGCCAACAAGGATTGACTCCTGACTTTCTGGATTACATCGGCACGCGCTATCGGAGGTTGAAAGCGGAATAGAAATGAATTTTATTCTTTCACAAATCTTTTCACAACAATTCCCTTTTGCATTTTTATTTCTGCGAAATAAACTCCGGGAGCAAGCGACGATACATTCAGATTTATCTGATGTGCCTGAGAAATTTTTTGTTGCAAAACTTCTCTACCTGTTACATCTGTAACAGTTACAATGTCATTTATTGAAATGGAATTTCCGGTGATGGAAATTTCTTTTGAAGCAGGGGAAGGGAAAAGTTTCATTTCTGTAGAATTGACTTCAGAAATATTATTTGTCGTGTGAGGAGTTGAGCGTGCACCGGTTTCTAAAATATCACAATCAGGATAATAACAAGCAGTGGAATTAAAATTATGTACAACCGAATAAGTATTTGTAACAATATTATAACTGAAAACAACACCAATATTTTGTAGTCCACCGAATTTGGTTGTTCCATATAGAAGGCCGTTACTTGTTTGTGTTAAACTGCGTTTAGGATTTGCTCCATGTGTAGAATCAAAATCATAATGCTTTAAAAAAGAGGAAGAATTAATATCGTAGCTGAATAGTACTCCCTTATCATAAACTCCACCATTGCTAGTAACTCCATACAGAAGACCATTATCTGCTTGTGTTAAACTTGCCCAAGGATAAGAACCATTGATTGAATCAAAATCAAAAAGATCTGTATAACTATTGTTCGAAATATTAAAACTAAAAATAACACCACGATCATAAGCTCCGCCTGAATAAGTCATTCCATATAACAATCCATTTGATGCATTTAAAAGATTTCCGAAATATGGAGATCTTCCTGTGGAAGTATCTAAATCAAATAATTTTGAAAAGGAATTTAAAATAGGATCATAACTGAAAATTGTTCCGCAACCTTTTGCTCCACCCTGATAAGTCATTCCATATAATTTACCATTATCATTTTCGCTTAATGATCCGATTGGAGTTATTCCGGTTTGACCTGCAAAATTAAAAACCGGAGTATAGGTATCTGCCGATGGATCAATTTTGTAAATCACTCCACCCAAGTTTAATCCACCAGACGGACACAATCCATAAAGAAAACCATTCGAGCAATTAATCATTTCAGATTGCGCGCCGTAACCTTGTGTCTGATCTTGATACAGATCAAAAAATTTTGTATAAACATTCGTAGATGTATCATATTCAAAACAAACACAACTATCACCATATCCTCCAAGCCAAGTTACTCCATATAGCTTTCCATTATTTGCCAGGCATAGCTTACCCATTGGTTGCGCTCCATTTGTATTATCAAATTCATACATCACTTGGAAATTTGTACCCGTGCTGTCACCTTTAAGAATGGTGCCCCAATTCATTGCTCCACCCCATGAAGAAGTCATCCACAACCTCGGTGCTTGTGCAAAAAGCAATGCAGAAGAAAAAAGTGTTACAATAATTATCAAAAGTATTTTTTTCATAACCGAAAATGTTTTTAGAAGCAACCGAAAGTAAGAATGATATTCGGAAAAAGTAAATGGATAGAATGAAATCAGGAATATTCATTCAGATGCTGATGAATACTGCTTACTTGTTGCAAGTATTTACTTTCGCAGCCACAAATAATTTATGAACTGCTGCATTGTAACAATTGGTGATGAACTTTTAATCGGTCAGGTAGTGGATACCAACTCTGCTTTCATTGGTCAGGAAATGAGCAAGCTTGGTGTGCGCATTCATTCGCGCATCAGTGTCGGCGACCGCGAAGAAGATATTTTATGCGCGCTCGATCAGGCAAAACAAATTGCTGATATTATTTTAATTACCGGTGGGCTTGGTCCAACAAAGGATGACATCACAAAAAATGTTTTGTGTAAATATTTCGGCGCGAAGTTGATTGTGAATGAAGAAGTGTTACACGATGTAAAAGGTTTTTTTACACGACTCAATCGCCCCATGCTCGAAACAAATCTGAAGCAAGCCGAAGTGCCGGACAATTGTGTGGTGATAAAA
>JAHEZG010000273.1 GCA_023251195.1 Chitinophagaceae bacterium
AGGATTAAAAGCTGACATTCGCGAAGGCGACGAAGTGGTTTTTGATGTTGAGAAAGGTAAAAAAGGTTTAAATGCTGTAAGAGTTGAACTCGCACACTAATTAATACCGTTCAACTTCTTGCCAAAGAAGATAAAGAACAATACCCAAATTCTTGTACCGTCCCGGTTTTCCGGGGCGGTTTTTTTTTGTATCTAACCCAAGCGCAATATGTTGCACAATTCACAACTAATGGTTCAGGAGCGTATTATTTATGAAATTAACATTGTTCAGCACCATCTATTTTTACTTTTTCAATTAAACAATAAATTCAAAGGAAGATGCTTTTGCAGATTAGTGCCGGGTTTGACTATTACAATTGGGTAGGATTACCATTAATCATATTTTTTTCAAGAGTTTGTGATGTAACGCTTGGAACCATGCGGAATTTAATGGTAGGCAAGGGATATAAAAAATTGGCTCCGCTCCTTGGTTTTTTTGAAGTACTTATTTGGATAGTGGTGGTAAGTCAGGTAATGAAAAACCTTAACAACTTTGCCTGTTACATTGGATGGGCCGGTGGTTTTGCCGCCGGAACTTATATTGGATTGGTGGTTGAGAGCAAAATTGCACTCGGATTGCAGGTGGTTAGAATTATAACCAATAAAAATTCAGAAGAATTGATTCATGCAATGGTAAATGAGAAGCATGGAGTAACTATAGTTGATGCACATGGCGCAAAGGGGCCAGTGAAAATGATTTACATGGTTGTAAAGCGAAATACGGTAAAAAGTATAGTTCAGTTAATTACAACTTATGATTCATCTGCTTTTTATTCAATTGAAGATATTAAGGTAGCCAACGCAGGTGTATTTAGAGAAGCGGGTAACACAACTGCATTTGGAAGGTGGTTGGGAATTAAATAATCAAATAACAGCAGTTGGCTGAAAATATTATTGCGTATGCTTGAAGGCAAGTTCTACAGCGTTGTAGGCATTCACAATTCCGCCACTTACGCATAGTTTTTTATATTTCACATTCTTTTTTTCAGAGCCTGGGATTATTGTTTTTTGCGAAGGTTTGTAAACTGATTTCAGCAATATTTTTTTTACCTGCACTGCCGTTAGGGTTGGAAAATAGGAACGAATAATTGCAGCCACACCCGCACACACAGGAGAAGCCATACTGGTACCTTGTTCAATTTTATATTGATTGTCAGTTACGGTAGAATAAATTTCTTCACCTGGTGAAAACAGATCAACACATTTTTTACCATAGTTTGAAAATGAAGCTGCACTGCCATCAGGGCCGCTTGCACCTACTTCAATCCAGTTAACTGCTTTACCGCTGCCATCCTGAAATTTGTCGTTTGGAAAATTGTCGGTTTTATCGTTGTTTGCTGCATCGTTGCCTGCGGCATGAACCAACAAAACATCTTTTGATTGGGCATATTTTACCGCCGCATCCACAGCTGATTTATTGTAGCTGTATCCTTTGCCGAAACTCATATTAATAATTTTAGCTCCGTTATCTGCAGCATATCTAATGGCATTTGCAACATCTTTATCGCGCTCATCGCCATCGGGAACACAACGAATCACCATTATTTTAATATTATTTGCTACCCCATCTATCCCAATTTTATTGTTGCGAATTGCCCCGATAATGCCTGAAACATGTGTGCCGTGTAAACCATCGGGGCCTTTTAATTCATTGTTTCCATATCCGATTTCATTTACATCAGCATAATTATCGCCAACAATGTTTCTGGGATCAAAATCAATGTTGTACCCATAATTTACCATGCTCTCATATTGTGTTTTATCGTCGTGAAAATCTTTTATCACGCTTTCGTAATTTGTAGTTCCCAACTGTTGTGCATAAGCATTTAAAAATATTTTAGCCATCATCAGTTTAGTGTCAGAAGGGTTGTAATTTTTTAAATCTTCAAGAGTAATGGGCGATTTGTTAATGTCTTTTGCAAGCTGATCAACCGCATTGCAAATATTCGTAAAGAACTCAAGATTTTTTTGACCCTCATCTCTTTTTTCGTTAAATGCCTCTTTAATTTTTAAATAATATTCATACTCATTTTTGTTGGTTCCCGAAATTCCATTTTCATACTTTTTTTTCAAATCACGATAAACTCGTGTGAGTTCATAATTATCCTGATTCACATCAGTGCCATCTTTTCCTCCAATGAAATCCCAACCATGTATATCATCGATGTATCCATTTTTATCATCATCAATTCCATTTCCGGCAATTTCCTTTTCGTTCGTCCATATGTTGGCAGCTAAATCTTCATGCGAAATATCAACACCACCATCTATAACTGCTACAATTACTTGTGTGCTTTTTTTATCGTTCAGTAATTTATCATAAGCAAGGTTGGTTGCTGTGCCGGCATAATTATCAATTTCCGGATTCAATAGAAACCAATTATGTGGTGCTTGTTGTGAGAACGAACTATTCGCAAAAAAAATAAAAAATAAAACGGAGAGTCTGAAAGTGTGGTTAATCATTAAGTTGGTTAATATTTGACCGGCAAAGTAATTTCATAAATCGGACAATAGAAATTGTAAATTAACAGCAATGAACCATGAATAATTTATTGAATCGCATCATCTCGTTTAAGTATTATGTAATGTATAAGCCATTTAATGTGCTTTGTCAATTTTCACCTGAAAATGATAAGCGGACACTCAAAGATATTTTCGAGTTTCCAAAAGATGTTTATCCTATTGGTCGGTTAGATGAAAATTCAGAAGGTCTATTGCTTCTTACGAACGACAAAAAAATGAATAATAAACTTTTAGACCCTTTACATGCTCACCACCGTACCTATTTAGTTCAGGTTGAAGGAATAATAACTGACGAAGCAATAAAGAAACTGGACAATGGATTGGCTATAAATGTGAGGGGTGAGCGGCATAAAACCAAGCAGGCAATGGCAAAATATTTAGTTGATGATCCACAAGTTCCTGAGCGCATTCCGTCTATACGATTCAGAAAAAATAACCCAACCTCCTGGATTGAGTTAATATTAACTGAAGGAAAAAATCATCAGGTTCGAAAGATGACTGCAGCTGTTGGTTTCCCAACGCTAAGATTAATCAGATCGAAAATTGAAGATCTTTCGATTGAAAAAATGGGCGTTGGAGAAGTTATTGAAATGAAAAAGTTAATCTTATTTAACTTGTTAAAATTGAAGTGAATTTTCTTGTGACTTGCAATTCTGCCAAATCAATAAAATATTATAAATGATAATTACCGGCAACAGTTTTGTTTACGACTATTCGGTAAAAAAAGTTAAAGGCAATTAGAGGGTGGTAATTTTGGCTTCTTTCCGAAAAAATTTTAGAACTGACTTTTTTTCTTAGTTAATTTTTTCTGCACCCAATCCATAGCCTTTTATTCGGCAAATTGAAGTTTGTTTTTAACTATTTTAATTAATTCTATACAGCATAAAGAAAATGATTGGGTAAGCATGGTGGTTCTGATATCTTTGTGCTTTATATTTTGCACACTTCAATCAGGATTTAGTAAAACAATAGAATGAATAAAAAAATTTTAAAGGCATCAGTAGCAGATGCAAGCGAACTCAATTCATTGGTGAATTCAGCATACAGGGGCGAAAGTTCGAAAATCGGATGGACAACGGAAGCCGATTTATTAGGGGGAATTCGAATTGATGAGGATAGGATAGTTGAATTCATGCAAAAAAATGATTCAATGGTTTTAAAATACATTGACCATTCAAATAAAATTATCGGATGTGTTCATCTTGAAAAACACGGGTATAAATTATACCTTGGGTTACTCACGGTTACACCCGAATTGCAGGGAAAAGGAATTGGAAAAGAAATGTTGGTGGAAGCCGAGGTGCAGGCCAGAGCCGTAAATTGTTCAGCAGTTTATTTATCGGTTATTTCAGACAGAAGGGAATTAATTGATTGGTATTTGAAATTTGGGTATAAAAATACCGGTGTTAAAAAACCTTTTCCATCAGATGATCCGCGATTTGGGATCCCCAAAAAACCATTGGAGTTTAATTTGTTTGAAAAAAGTATTTTATAAATCAGAAAGAATAACTCAAGAATTATTAATCAGTTACTTCTTCTTCATTCTTTATTGTAAATGAAAAAGTTTTATGTATCATAAAACTGATTATGCCAATACTAACTGCTGCAGTTGCACGGGCAAGTGTTGGATACCAGGCAAATTCCCTGATCAGAAAATTCATTAAAAAATAATTGAGAACCAACGCTCCCAATGCCACAGAAGTATAGCGCATGAGTTGGTGGCGAATACGCAAATCTGATTGAGTGAAAACAAATTTTCTTGTTAATGTAAAATTGGTGGCTAAACCAAAACAAAAAGAAATCATTAAAGCAAGAGTGGGGGCTCCGATGGTTAAATGTTCAAAAATTTTTAAATCATTCTTTCTGATTACATAATTGTAAGTTAAAAAATATACCAACACATCCACCGATGTGGCTGTAATGGCAGTAAAAAAATACCTGACAACCCGTAACCTGAATATTTTTTTACTTAAATGGAGAATCACATTAACTAATTAAAGCCGCACAAATGTGAACTTTATCAAATGAAGTTCAAACTACTTTTTTGAAAAAATTAATGGTGTATAGATTTTTCGGAAATGAAATAAAATCAATTATAATTTCGTTTTAAAGATAAATTAATTCTATGAAAATTAAATTAACACTAATTGTACTGCTGTCATTTTTTTCGCAAAAGGTATGGTGCCAATCAATTGATGAAGAAAAAAACTTGAAACAGTTTTCTATCGGGTATAATATTTTAAGACCCTTGGTTTCAAATAACAACGCATCAGAGTTGCCGGTGGGGTTTATTAAGTACAGAGTAAACGATCATGCGTTCAGATTTTCGATGAATTCAGTTTACTTAAATCAGAATTATCAAACCGCTTATCCAGGGGTTCCTACTGCTGTATTAACCACTGATTCAACCAGTATTTATGAATATAAATATTACTATAATTCAGGGGGTTCTTTTTCATTTAGTTTTGAGAAATACCAAAAGTTAAAGGCTTCAAGCGACATTGATTTTTTTGTGGGCATAGGCTTAACAGCAGGAACTTCGAAATCTGAAGAAGGAATAAATGCAATTACTTACCTTAAAGACAGTACCGGAAAATTTATTTTGAATGATTCAATCAGCAACATTAAATATCCATCTGAAAAAAATAATTTCACAAGCAGGCAAATAGGCATGTTGCCATATGGGGGAATATTATTTATGCCAAATA
>JAHEZG010000274.1 GCA_023251195.1 Chitinophagaceae bacterium
AAAATAAATGGCGACGAAATATTTTCCATCGTTTTATCACTTACAAAATAATAATCAAACACCGGATTTTTCTGCGCTTCAAAAGCAGTGATTTTAAAATTGAGAAAACGAAAACTCCGTCCGGTTAAAGAAATTTCGTAGCGGTCAGTAAAATCAAATCGATCAATTAATGTGTTGCGGACTTTTTGGGTGTTGCCCGATGTGTTGTCTTTGTAAAAACTCACTCCACCAGCTTCTTCATAATCGTGCGCGTATTTAAAACTGAGTGAATAATTGTATTTTTTGTTCAGGTCAAATTTTAAATTTCCTCCGTACTTCCACTGCATATCTTTAATTCCATACCCGGCATAACCACCGAGTTTAAAAAAATTGGATACCTTTTCGTTGGTGGTTAATCCCAATCCGAAACGATAATTTTCTTTCACATTAATTTTAATAATGTTGGTGATATCAATGCTGATAAATCCAATTGGCAATTCATTTCCAAGCAAGCCATTTATAATATTCAGTTTCGCATCCATGTGTCGTTCACGACCGAGACTATCCATGTGCTGGTATGTTTTTACTTCTTTATCAGTAAGTGAATCGGCGCGCACGCTGTTCCAGAAATCTTCTTTTTTATTTCCTGCAAGCGGATCAATCTGTTGTGTGATACCATCAAATTGATTGAGCGGAATTACAGGATTGATTTTTACACTATCAATGTACGAGCGGCCCTGCATAAAAACTTTCAACCCCGGCTTCATAAAATTATTGTAATGAATATCGGTGTTGTAACGAACCGGGAACCAATGAATGCCATCGGGCTTGTTGTAGTCCTGTTCTATTTTTACAATCATGGCCATTCCCAAAGTATCAAATGGTTCGGCGGTGATATGTTGAATGGCATATCCATTTGCATTAATAAACAACATGCCTTTCAGCGATCTGAAATTTTTTCCCTTCTTCGGCCGGAAGCTGATGTGAAAAATAGTATCGGTTCCCTGGTACGAAGTGTCTTCCATTCCGAAAAAATAAAAATTGGAACTGCCCTTACTGATCGGGTTCAGGTAATCGAGATCAACGAGCGTTATATAATTGGTATAAAAAGCAAACGGCTGCAATTGCGATGAAGCCAGTGTGAACGATGGATCTTTTAGTCCGCTCACTTTCGTTGCCTTCACAAATTCTTTTTTCAAACCTGGTGCACGAAAATCAGTTTCAATCATTGATTCCATAATCATCAGATAATTTCCCTTCAGGTATTCGAACAGTTGTTTGGCTGAATCAGTCTTCCGGTCTTTTCCCAATTTAGCATTATCTGCATCGGCTGTAAAAACATATTTGTTATAAGCGTTGAAGGAATATGAATTCAATTTCTCCGGATCATTTTCATCCGCATGTTTTACTGCTTCCCGAATAATACGGTGAGCAGGATTTTCACCTGCAAAAACAGTTACATCCTGCAATTGTTGTTCTTCAGTCTGCAATAAAATATTCAGTTGCGTTTGTTTTCCCTTGGCTTCAACATCTAATTCCTGCACTTTGTAGCCAACATAACTGATAGTTAAATGCACTCGCGGTTCGGCGGTAGTGAACGAAAATTTTCCATCCATATCGGTTCGTGTTCCAATAGTGGTGGAATGATTTAATACGATTGTAACAAACGGAAGCGGTTCGAAACTCACTGAGTCCATCACCTTTCCGCTCCAGGTATATTGTGCAGTGCAGGTAAATGATAAATGAAAAATTATAAAGTATAAACCTGTCGACCTTAAAATAAATTTTAAGCATTTAATTTCTGAAAATAAAAATCGACCGATTGTCATTTGATTTTTTTCAAACAACTGTAATCAGAATTTGTTCTTGTACATCATTGATTCAAGCGGCTTGATGGTTCGCTTGTTGTATTTGGCATTTGATTTTTTGTTGTATAAATTTTTTACCGAACCTTCCACCATAAAATAGATTAACTGACCAATGGGCATACCAGCATAAATGCGTACGGGCATTGTTACAGAAATTTCCAAAGTCCAGGTGTTGCAGTAACCAACATCACCCTTGCCTGCTGTGGCGTGAATGTCAATTCCCAAACGACCCACACTTGATTTTCCTTCGAGGAACGGAACATGTGCGTGTGTTTCGGTATATTCTTCAGTTACTCCGAGGTATAAATTTCCGGGTTGCAACACAAAGCCATCCTTCGGAATGGTGAACTCTTCAATCTTGTTGTGCTGCTTTGCATCGAGCACACGGTCATTATAAGTTGCGAGGTATTTGCCAAGATGCACATCGTAACTGTTTGAACCCAAACAATCCAAACGGAATGGTTCAATTAAAATATCACCTTTGTCAATTGATTCGAGAATTGCTTTGTCGCTTAGTATCATTTTTTTAGCTGTTAGAATTTAGGGGTTAGCATTCAGTTTATTATTCTGCTAATTAATTTTTATCAAAGTGGAAATAAAATTTTTCAATCATTCAATCTTCTAATCTTTCAATCATAAAATAAATCATTCCGAAATTTTCCATGCAATCATGCTTCGGTCATCGCTGACTGAGAGTAAAATCTTTTGTTCGTTTAACCAGCACAATTTATTTACACTGTTTTTATGGCCTTCAAATTTTTCTTTGTCCAACACTTTTATCAATTCTGAATTTTCTGTGTTCCAGATTTTCACATGCTTGTCGCGACCTGCTGTTGCCATTAAATTTCCGCTGAGCAAAACAATGTCATTAATGGTGTAAAGATGTGCAGGCAATTTTTTCAGTTCGTGATAATTATTTAAAACATCCCAGCAATACAGCATTGCATCTCTCCCACCGCTGAATAATTCAGTTCCATCCATTGAATAACACAATGAAAAAATTGAATTTGAATGCGCATCAATCTTATTAATCAATTCATAACTATCAGCTGAGAAAATATAAATGCTGTTATCACTTGAACCGATAGCCATCTCATTTCGGGTTGGGTGAAAAGAAATTTTTCGCAACCCTCCATCAGCAATGTGAATGGACTGAATGAATTGTGAAGTTGCAGCTTCCCAAATTGAAATGCTTCCGTCTTTTGAAGCAATAAATATTTTTTCATCACTACTCAATTGAATATCAAATACCGAAGCAGTGTGATTAATGAAATAATGAATTTCTTTTTTAAGATTTAAATCCAGTACATGAACAGCACCCGACATGGTGCCCACCCACAATTGATTGAGTGGTTGAAATAAATAAAGCGAAAAAATTTGCCCGGAAACTTTTGCAACTGCCGTTGCTGAATCAGGTGATTTTATGTTCCATTTTAAAACCACTCCATCACTACCTCCGGTGTAAACGAACTCCTCACGATTACTGATGATTGAATAAATACTGCCTGAATGTGCAGCTACCTGAAATAATTTTTCGACCTGAAGCATTCTGTTTTTGCGGAGGGCGAATATAGATGAGACGAGGAAAAAAGCTTCAACTGTTTTTCTGCCATGGTGCATAACATAAGGCGCTGAAAATTTTAATCGCGAGGCCACCACCACTGCCAGGAAGAAATGCTGTAATTTGTTTCAGCTTCTATGTTTTATCTCCTTTAAATTATAAAACCACACAGGAACATAGCAGTTCTATGTAACTAAGTGGGTTAATTTAAAATTTCAAGATTCACCTATTGCAATGAACAAGTTCATTTAAAATGCGAACTACATAATATATGTGTTAGTGCTTCACCACACTCTTTACCAGATCAAAAAGAATTGGTATGTGTACAGGCTTCGAAAGATATTTTATGGCCCCGGCATCCAATGAATTCAATGCAAGATAATCGTCGTTGGAAGCGCTTAGAAAAATAACGGGAATGTTTTTATACCGTTCATCAGCCTTTAATAATCTGCACATTTTTATTCCGCTGGTGTTGGGCATCAGAATATCCGATACAATTATATCCGGATGAAAACTTGAAACTTCAATGATTGCTTCATTTCCATCCAAAGCTGTATGCACTTCGTATCCCTGTTTCTTAAAATTATAACTGAGCAAGTCAAGAATATCCTGCTCATCATCTACCAATAAAATTTTTGTTGTTGTAAGCATCTGCGAATTATTTTCTTCGCAAATGTTCCTTCAGGAAAGTTATGTAATGATTGTGGCCAGGTTAACTGCGTGTTAAATTTTTATCAGAAATTATCTTTGAACAATCACTCTTTTGGTTTCCACCGTGTTTTCATCACGATAAATCAGAAAATAAATTCCGGCGGCTTCACCACTCAAATCGATATTTATTTTACTGTCCAGTGTTTCACTGCTCCATATTTTCTGCCCCAAAACATTTGTTACTTCCAATGAATAATTAAACGAATTGGTAATTAATTCCACACTGATTATTCCGGAAGTCGGATTTGGATAAACCATCATATCTAATGCATTTACATCAGTGTTTTCATTTCGCATTACCGGTGTGGTGAAATTCTGTAGCGAGCTGAATGCCGATGCGCCTCCCGTACAAATTGCTTTTATTTTAAATTCATAGGTAGCGGATGGAAGTAAATTAATGAGTGTTGCTGTTGTTGATGATGTGGTTACCTGCAACCATTGTGTAGTGCCCACTTTGCGATAAATCACCTGAAAATTAGTTGACGAACACAATGCGGTCCATGAAATTAAAACAGAAGTTGAACTGATAATTGATATAGAAATAGTAACCGGGGTAGTACAAATTTTTGTGGTGGCTGATTTTGATATCCATCCACCGGTAGCATTGTTTGCACAGTATGCAGAAACCTGGAACTGATAATTGATGGCTGCATTCAGTCCGGTAAAATCATAAAACAATGTTGAACCAACATTTACCGGAACCGACCATGCTGTAGTTCCGGTTTGACGAAAGCGAACTTTGTAATAACTCATATTGGCAACAGCACTCCAGTTCAATCGAGCACTGCATGATGTTAAATTACTAACTAAAAGATTTTGCGGTTTAGGTAGCAATGCCTGAGCCACAGTAATTGAGTCAATAGCGCTGCAACCATTTCCGGTAACAGTTACCACATAAATTCCGGCAGTGAGTCCGGCAATATCTTCAGTGGTTGCACCTGTATTCCAAATAAAAGAATAAGCTCCTGCATTCATCCCAATATTAATTGCGCCTGAACCTGGGCATTGAGCATCTGTAATAGTTGTTGCTGCAATTGCAGGAAGTCCATTCACGATTACAGAAAAAAACCGGCTCGCAACACACCCATTAATATCAGTTCCGGCAACAGTATAATTTGTAGTTATGGTTGGTGATGCAACTACTGTAG
>JAHEZG010000275.1:0-4821 GCA_023251195.1 Chitinophagaceae bacterium
AGCGGAAGCGGCCGCACTGCCAGATAAAATCAGTGATGAAGAAATTGCAAAGCGGCGGGATTTCAGAAAAATATTAACGGTAACCATTGACCCGGAAGATGCGAAAGATTTTGACGATGCACTTTCGTTTCAGAAATTACCAAATGGAAATTATGAAGTAGGAATTCACATTGCCGATGTATCGCACTACGCGCACCCCGGAACTTTGATGGATGATGAAGCCTACGCCCGCGCAACTTCAGTTTACTTAGTTGACAGAACTGTTACCATGTATCCTGAAAGATTATCGAATGAGTTGTGTTCGCTTCGCCCAAATGAAGACAAGCTGAGTTTCTCCGCCGTGTTCGAAATGACAGAAGGTGCGGAGATTGTAAATGAGTGGTACGGAAGAACAATTATTCATTCTGATAAACGATTCACTTACGAAGAAGCACAAAAAGTTTTGGATGGTGAATTGGAAATTTTCAGTGATGAATTAAAAACTTTAAATGCACTTGCATATAAGTTGCGTGAAAAACGGTTTAAAAACGGAAGCATCAATTTTGATTCAACCGAAATTAAATTTCAATTGGATGCAGAAAAAAAACCTATCGGAATAATTATAAAAGAACGGAAGGACACGCACTTATTGGTTGAAGATTTTATGTTGCTCGCCAATAAAAAAGTGGCTGAGTTTGTAAGTAAGAAAAAAGTGAGCGGCAAGCAAGTAAAGTTTGTATATCGCATTCATGATATTCCGAATGATGAAAAAATAAAAGCATTTGGCGAAACGGCACTGGCATTCGGACACAAAATGAATCTCAGCACACCGAGTCACATTGCAAAAGCATTTAATAAATTACTGGAAGAAATAAAAGGCAAGCCGGAACAATACATGCTGGAGAGTTTGGGAATCCGAACAATGGCGAAAGCAATTTATTCATCTGAAAATATTGGTCACTATGGTTTGGCGTTTCCGCACTACACACATTTCACATCACCCATCCGCAGGTATCCTGATGTGATGAGTCATCGCATACTTGCGCAAGTGCTGGATGGAAATTATCAGGAGGATAAATTACTGGAAGAAAAATGCAAGCACAGTTCAGCAATGGAGCGCAATGCATCGGAAGCCGAACGCGCTTCAGTAAAATACAAGCAGGTAGAGTTTATGGAAACCAGAGTGGGAAAAGATTTTGATGCGCTCATTACCGGTGTTACCAACTTCGGGTTCTTTGCCGAGATAATAGAAACTAAGTGCGAGGGACTTATAAAAATTAATTCTATAAAGGGAGATTTCTATTCCTTCGACGAAAAGCATCACCAGTTGATTGGAAAAAAATACGGAATCAAATTCCGGTTGGGCGAAAAAGTTCGTGTGCGATTGTTAAAAACCAACATGGAGAAAAAACAAATTGACCTGATGGTTTTAACTGATGATATTTATTAGGGAAAGAAATTATCTGATAACATTAATGAAGTTCTACTTTTCTTTTCAAAGTGGAACTTCTGTTTTGAATAAATTTATTTTAAATTTATTTTGAAAGTTAATTATTTATTTACCTTCAATGCCATTCACTAACCCCCCCAAATAAAAATTATGGAAAATCAAATACTTGATGAAAATGTTTCGCAGTCAACTGAAATTGGTTTTGATGAAAGAGTGGCTAATTTGTTAAGCAACGGTTACAAATTTGACCTTGGTAATTACATTTCTATCGGTTCAAAAATCCTTGGAAAAAACATTGGCGGATACATAGCTTTTCTGTTTTCCATTTTAATCATCAGCATCGTTTGCAATTTCATTCCGGTCATTGGTGCACTGGCCAATTCATTTTTTATTTCGCCTGCGTTGTCTGTAGGTTTCGCCATTATGGCCTACCGCATTTCAAAAAACAAAAGCACCGATTTCGGTAAATTTTTTGGCGGATTTAATTTTATCGGGCAACTGGCACTATTAAATTTATTGCTGATTATTATTTATGTGGCTATTGTTATCCCATATATTCTTATTGCATTAGGAACTCAGATAAAAGAAATTATGGATTTAGTTGCGAATTACAGAAGCGGCGATGAAGATCCGATGCTGATTCTGCAATTTTTCTTAAGTTTTATTGTAAAATTAATTCCGCTGTTTTTCATACTGCTGATTGTACAAATTGGTTTCTCTTTCAGTAAATACATACTAGTATTTGGAAAGAAAGGAGCATTGGAAGCCATAACAACCAGCTTTAAAATTGTTTGGAAAAATTTTATTTCATTCTTCCTGTTCTTCGTTGTATTGTTTTTAATCAATGTGGCAGGAGCCATTTGTTTGTTGGTTGGATTGCTCTATACAGTTCCGCTTTCTATGTGTGCCATGTATGCCGCGTATGATTCAATTGTTGGAACGAATGCAAGTGATATAGAAGATTAATTTTAGCAGTTAGCTTTTAGGAGTTAGCAATTAGCAGTTTATGCTGATATAAAAAGGAAAAGCGCTTCGGTTTCGGAGCGCTTTTAATTTTAGTAAACTTTCTAATTAATTAAGGATTGGGATTTTTTTTTTTTTGCTAAAAGCTAAAAGCTAAAAGCTAAAAGCTAAAAGCTAAAAGCTAAAAGCTAATTAACTATTCTCCATTCACAATCACCCGATCAATACAATCTCTTCCGAAGAAGTATGGAATGTTTGCAAGTGATGAAATTTCTTTAGTGATAATCAGGTTTGCTTTTTTACCAATTGCAATGGAACCGAAATCATTGGAGAGTTCCATGGCAGCTGCTCCGTTTAATGTTGCAGCGTTGATAACTTCTTCAGGAGTCATCTTCATTTGAATGCAAGCAAGTGAAATCACAAAACTCATTCGCCCGGAAGGAGAGGAGCCGGGATTAAAATCAGTAGCGAGTGCAACAGTTAAATTCTCTTCAATCATTTTTCGCGCAGGCGGATAAGGCAATCGCAAAAAGAAAGCTGCCGACGGAAGTATAGTGGCAATGGTATTGGAATTTTTTAAAGCACTGATTTCTTCATCACCAATATTTTCTAAATGATCAACACTTATTGCCTTGTTGCGAACTCCTGCCTGCACCCCACCTGAAATGGCTAATTGATTTGCATGAATTTTTGGTTTGAGATTGTACTTCCATCCGGCTTGTAAAATTCTATCGGTTTCATCGGGAGTATAAAAACCATTTTCACAAAACACATCGCAGTAATCGGCGAGACCTTCATCAGCAATTCGCGGCATCATTTCTTCAATCACAATTCTGATGTATTCGTTGCGATTGTTTTTGTATTCAACCGGAACAGCATGCGCACCTAAAAAAGTGCTTTTAATTTCAAGTGGTGAAAGTGTTTTCAATTTGCGAATCACACGAAGCATTTTCAATTCTGCCTCTATAGCTAATCCGTATCCGCTTTTTATTTCTATTGCTCCTGTTCCTTGCGCTTGAACCTCCTGCAATCTTATCAAAGCACTTTCAACTAATTCTGCTTCCGGAGTAACAGAAAGTTTTTTTGCAGAGTTTAGAATGCCTCCGCCTTTCGCTGCTATTTGTTCATAAGTGAGCCCTGAGATTTTATCAACGAATTCTGATTCTCTGGTTGCTGCAAAAACCAAATGTGTGTGTGAATCACAAAATGCGGGTAAAACAAATTTCCCTTTTGCATCTATTTCATTTATTCCCGATAAAATATTTACAGATGAAATCTCTTCCATCTTGCCAAACGATTTTATTTTATCTCCTTCTGTTAACAGAAAAGCATTTTCAATTATTTGAAGATTATTCAATTCTCTTCCTTTCAATATTAATTTTTCTTTCGAATGAATACCGGCAAGTGCTTTTATATTTTTAATTAATAAACTCATCTTTTGAATTCCGTTTTAGTTTTGCAAAGAAAGAAAAAAAAAGAAGCCTCACCCTGCCCTCTCACAAGGAGTGGGTGATACAGAAAAAAACATGGCAGGAAACAGCATTGGACAAATATTTAAGGTGACTACCTTCGGTGAATCGCATGGAGCAGCGGTAGGAGCAGTGATAGATGGCTGCCCTGCAGGTTTGGAAATTGATGAAAGTTTTATTCAGCATCAGCTCGACAGAAGAAAACCAGGTCAATCTGTAATCACCACTCAACGGAACGAAAGTGATACGATTCATATACTCTCTGGAGTTTTTGAAGGAAAAACTTTAGGCACACCAATTTGTTTGCTCATCAATAACGCCGATGCAAATCCACAGGATTATGAAGCAATGAAAAATATTTTTCGTCCATCGCATGCCGATTTTACTTATGAAGCAAAGTATGGAATAAGAGATTACAGAGGAGGGGGGCGATCATCAGCGCGTGCAACCGCCGCATCAGTTGCGGCAGGAGCAATTGCACAATTGTTATTGAAGCAATGTGGTTTATACATTACTGCTTATGTGCAACAGGTTGGGAAAATAAAGCTGGAGAAAAAATATTCAGAAATTGATTTGAATGCTATTGACTCAAACTTGGTTCGTTGTCCGGATGAAATTATTGCACAACAAATGCAGGAAGAAATTTTTAAAGCAAAAGCAGAAGGCGATTCACTCGGTGGAATAATTAATTGCGTAATTAAAAATGTTCCTGTTGGGTTAGGTGAACCGGTGTTTGATAAACTGCAAGCCGATTTAGCAAAAGCAATTTTCAGTATCAATGCGGTACATGGCTTTGAATACGGTAGCGGGTTTGCAGGTTCAGCGATGAAAGGTTCGGAACACAACGATGCCTTTGAAATGAAACTCGGAATTCCATTTACCAAAACAAATTTCTCGGGTGGAATACAAGGCGGTATCAGTAATGGAATGGATATTTATTTCAGCGCGGCTTTTAAACCA
>JAHEZG010000275.1:4831-5255 GCA_023251195.1 Chitinophagaceae bacterium
GCTACAATCAGAAAACAACAATCTACTATCAACTCTGAAGGTGAAGAAGTTTTATTGGAAGCAAAAGGTCGCCATGATCCTTGTGTGCTACCGCGCGCAGTGCCTATTGTGGAAGCAATGACTGCACTTGTGATGGCTGATTTTTGGTTAAGGAACAGGAACAGCAGAATTTGAATATCTGAAATGTTGTGTTCTTATTTTTCTGATTGCAAGCAATCACGAATTGTTTAGAAGATTTAAAAGCCCGACAATTTCAGGTGGTATGTCTAAAGGAAAAGCCCGTTTATAAATCGGAAATTGCATTTCATTTCTTTCACATAATTTTGAAGCCGATAATTTTTAACTAATAAAAATGAAAAAAGGTCACATCATAGGATTAGGAATAATAGCAGTTGCCATTGGAATTATAGTTTCCATGGCAAGC